>CAITOD010000297.1 GCA_903893935.1 uncultured Sphingomonadales bacterium | reverse complement strand
GTTGTTGAACCCCATGCGGTTGATCACCGCGCGATCCTCGACCAGCCGGAACAGCCGCGGGCGCGCGTTCCCCGCCTGCGCACGCGGTGTAACGGTGCCCACTTCGACAAAACCGAAGCCCAGCCCCAGCATCGCATCGGGCACTTGCGCATTCTTGTCGAAGCCCGGGGCCAATCCGACCGGATTGGGAAATGGAATGCCGGCCACCCGCTGGGTCAGCGTGGGCGACATCGCGCTGGCGGCGCGCAGTGGTGACAGTTGCAGCGCGGCAAGCGTCATCTGGTGGGCGGGTTCGGCGGGCAGAGCGAACAGCAGCGGGCGCAACAGGCGATAGAGCATTTTAAGCAGAAATTCCGATGACGGAGCTTGACCGGCGAGCAAACGGCTTTGGTCCAGCCGCATTGCCAAGCCAAGCCGGAAATGCTTCGAATTCAAAGCGAATTTTCGGTTCAGGGCAAGTGTCGGCGCATGTGTTGCAAAGGCGTCACCAATTTTGTCGAATCCATACAATTCACGAATCGGCAGATAGCATAGCCCTCCGCTTGCGACCCGAAGGGCTCGCTGCAGTGATGCAGCGGGTTCTCGACTTCCGGGCGGTCGGGACCTTGGGTTTCGACCGCCTTTTTTTGTCGTGTTCATGGCCGTATCTGCGCGACGACCCGGTGAATATTGCATCCGCTTTGGCGTGCATTGTCGCGATCATGCGCCCGCTCCCTTGACAGTGCGGTGAATTTCTCCTTCGTTCATAATCATGTGGGTCGGGGTAGCGTTTGCGTTGTCGTGTCGTCCGAAGGGATCGAGACGTTGACGATCAGTATCGGGCAAGCTTGCGGCCCTGCATTGGCGGGGAAAGTGCGATTGGATCGTGCGCAAGCGCCTGCGCACGCGACGGCTCCGTTCGTGATCGAATTCCATCACCCGCCGGTCGATGTCTCCCCCTGGGTCAGCACGTTCTTCCACCTTCAGTGCGATCGCGCCAGGATCGAAGACGTCCAACCTGCAACGATGCCGATGGTGTTGGTGGTGCTCGAAGGCAAGGCGCGGTTGCAGATCCGCGGGGGCGACGCATTCGACAGCCACCGCGCAAGCCTTATCACCTCGCTGTCGGCGGCCGCTCCGATCGTCATCGAAGGCCCGTGGCACGCGTTTGGTGCGATGATCACGCCACTTGGCTGGGCGGCGCTGACCGGCGCGCGATCGGCGTCGCAATGGGCAAACCGCATGGTCGAAGCGGGATCGTTGATGGGGCCCGAAATGACCGCGCTTGGCGAATACCTCGCCCATGGTCATCGCACCGGCATGCTCGATACCGCCGGCATGGCGGCGCAGATGGCGCGGGTGCTGCGCCAGCGCGCGATGCCGGTGGTGCCCCGCCATGGCCAGGCGATCCGCGCGGTGGCCGACTGGCTGGGCGCGTCGCTGTCGCCCCGGCTCGAAGATCTGGTCGCGCTTACGCCCTATTCGGCGCGACAGATGCAGCGGCTGGTCGATCACTATTACGGGCTCGGCCCCAAGCTGCTGGCGCACAAATACCGCGCGTTGCGCGCTGCTGCGCTGCTGTGTCACCCCCAGACCCCGGCCGTCCAGATCGCGCATGTTGCCGAACAGTTTTACGACCAGTCGCACATGATTCGCGAAATCCGCCTGTTTGCGGGCTGCACCCCGGGGCAATTGACCCGCGCAGACCATCCGGTGATGGCCGCTGCGCTCGATCTGCGCAATTACAGCGCGATCGGGCCCAAAGTTGCGGCGATGCCGCCGGGGCTGGGATTGCCCTGAATTCGGGGTCGCTTGCCATTGCGACACCGCGTACCTAGATAGTGGATCGAATCAGTCTGATTTGGTCTGCCCTGGGGTTTCGTTGACAATGCGCCTGTCGAGCATGGCCGATTATGCCGTGGTGACCATGACCGCAGCCGCGCGGCATTGCGGCCACGCGCGCATTTCGGCGCAGCAGCTCGCGCATGAGACCGGTTTGCCCGCGCCGACCGTGCAGAAGCTCGTCAGCAAGCTCTCGGCGGCGCGGCTCTTGCGCAGCGTGCGCGGCGCGCATGGCGGGTTTACGCTCGCGCGCCCGGCGGCGGCGATTTCGCTCGCCGATATCATCGAAGCGGTCGAAGGCCCGATTGCCATGGCGGCGTGCAGCGAACGACTGCGCAGCAGCGGTGCGCGGCCCGATTGCACGCTCGAAAGCGCCTGCCTCGTCCGCCCGCACTGGCCCGTGGTCGATGCCGCCTTGCGCGCAGCGCTTGCCAATGTCTCGCTCAGCCAGCTGGCTGCGCCCGCCGCTGTTCCCATGCTTTCCCCCGTAATCGAGTTGTCCGCATGAACGAAGTCGAACCTGCCGTGAAAGATGTCGCCGCCCGCGAGGCGGCGGCGCGCGCGGCCGAATACGAACATGGCTGGTCTTCGGATATCGAGCAGGAATATGGCCCCAAAGGCCTGTCCGAGGACACTGTGCGCTATATTTCGGGCAAGAAGAACGAGCCCGACTGGATGCTCGACTGGCGGCTGAAAGCCTATCGTCACTGGCTGACAATGCCGATGCCCGATTGGGCCAAGCTGTCGGTTCCGCCGATCGATTATCAGGACGCCTATTACTGGGCCGCGCCCAAAAGCAAGGACGGGCCCAAGAGCCTCGACGAAGTCGATCCCGAAATCCTGCGCATTTACGAAAAGCTGGGTATTCCGCTCGCCGAACAGGCGGTGCTGGCGGGTGTCGAAGGCGCGCGCAAGATTGCGGTCGACGCAGTGTTCGACAGCGTGTCGGTCGCCACCACGTTCCGCAAGGAGCTTGAGGCGGCGGGCGTGATTTTCCGCTCGATCAGCGAGGCGATCCGCGAATATCCAGAACTGGTGCGGCGCTGGCTGGGCAAAGTGGTGCCGATGCACGACAACTATTTTGCCGCACTCAACTGCGCGGTGTTTTCCGACGGGACGTTTGTCTACGTGCCCGAAGGCGTGCGCTGCCCGATGGAACTGTCGACTTATTTCCGTATCAATGCCGAAAACACCGGACAATTCGAACGCACGCTGATTGTCGCCGACAAAGGCGCGTATGTCTCGTATCTCGAAGGCTGCACCGCGCCGCAACGCGATGAAAACCAGCTCCACGCCGCGGTGGTCGAACTGGTGGCGCTCGACGATGCCGAAATCAAATATTCGACCGTGCAGAACTGGTATCCGGGCGACGCGCAAGGCAAAGGCGGGATATACAATTTCGTCACCAAGCGCGCGCTGTGCCAGGGCGCGCGCAGCAAAGTGAGCTGGACCCAGGTCGAAACCGGATCGGCGGTGACGTGGAAATATCCGAGCTGCGTGCTGAACGGCGAAGACAGCGTGGGCGAATTCTATTCGGTTGCGGTGACCAACAACCACCAGCAGGCCGATACCGGCACCAAGATGATCCACAACGGCAAAGGCAGCCGCTCGACGATCGTGTCGAAAGGGATCAGCGCGGGCAAATCGAACAACACCTACCGCGGCCTCGTGCGCGTCGCCGCCAATGCGGAAGGCGTGCGCAACCACACCCAGTGCGACAGTCTGTTGCTTGGCAGCGCCTGCGGTGCGCACATCGTGCCCTATATCGAAGTCAAGAATCCAAGCGCCATCATCGAGCACGAAGCGACGACTTCGAAGATTTCCGACGACC
>CAITOD010000296.1 GCA_903893935.1 uncultured Sphingomonadales bacterium | reverse complement strand
CCGATCTGTTCGCCTCGCTGTTCATCGTCGGTGCCGGGTTCGTCACGACGCTGATCCTGGTTCTCGGACTGCCGGGCGAATTGATCGGCTGCACATAGACGCCATATTCGGCGAGCAGGATATCGCTGACTTTTTTGGCACGCACCGGATCGCCCACCATCAGCGGCACGATATGCGTGGTCGAAGGCATGACCGGCAGCCCGGCTTCAGCCATCAGCGTCTTGAGCGTGGCGGCTGCTTCCTGCTGCGCTTCGCGTTCGACGCTCGAGGCTTTGAGATGGCGCACCGCCGCCAGCACGCCCGCGACGAGCACGGGCGAAAGCGAGGTGGTGAAAATGAACCCGGGGGCATAGGACCGGATCACATCGATGATCCGGCGATCGGCAGCGATATAGCCGCCCATCACGCCAAACGCTTTGCCCAGCGTACCCTCGATGATGTCGATGCGGTGCGCGGCTTCGTCGCGTTCGGAAATGCCGCCGCCACGCGCGCCATACATGCCCACGGCATGGACTTCGTCGATATAAGTCAGCGCGCTGTATTTTTCGGCCAGATCGCAGATCGCGTGGATCGGTGCGATATCGGCGTCCATCGAATAGACGCTTTCAAACGCGATCAGCTTGGGCAAAGCGGGATCGGTTTCGGCGAGCAATTGTTCGAGATGCTCGACATCGTTGTGGCGGAACACGCGCTTTTCCGCGCCCGAATTGCGGATGCCGGCGATCATCGAGGCATGGTTCAGCTCGTCGGAAAAGATCACGCAACCGGGCAGGATGCGCGCGAGCGTGGACAGCGTGGCATCGTTCGAGACATAGCCCGAGGTGAACAGCAGCGCGCCCTGCTTGCCGTGCAGATCGGCCAGTTCGCTTTCGAGATCGACGTGGTAATGCGTGTTGCCGCCGATGTTGCGCGTGCCGCCCGATCCGGCGCCGACATCGTGCAGCGCTTCTTCCATCGCCGCGATCACTTTGGGGTGCTGGCCCATCGCCAGATAGTCGTTCGAACACCATACGGTGATCGGCTTGGGCCCGTTGTGCCCGGCAAAGCAGCGCGCATTGGGGAAGGCGCCTTTGTTGCGCAGGATATCGATGAACACCCGGTAGCGACCTTCGGAATGCAGCCGGTCGATGGCGTGGTCGAAAACCTGCTCGTAATTCACCCGCCGCTCCTGTTCGTTCGGGATGCTGTGCCAGCCCCCGGCGGTTCGTTTTGCCCGGGTTTGCTGCCGGGTTTCTGGATTTGTCATCGCTCTAGCTTGCTTTCGTGCGCTTTGCCAACCGGTTTTGGGGGCATAACGGCGCCGGTGCGCGGGTGTTGTGACCTGGATCAAAACACCGCGTAGCGTTCGATGCCCGCCGCGCTCAGCGCGGGAAACAGCTCTGCCAGGCCCGCTTCGTCGCGCGTGAACAGCGCACGATCGGGTTCGCGGCGTGCAAACCGCTGGCCCCGGGTAAGCCAGGCGATGCGGCGCGCGATGCCCTGGGCGCCGTCGACCAGGCGCACACCGGGCCCGAACGCCTGGCCGAGTTCGTCGGCGATCAGCGGAAAATGCGTGCATGCGAGCACCACGGTATCGATGCGATCGCCCTGCGGCATCGCGCGCAAGGCGGCCACGGCATCGGCAATCGCCGCCGGATCGGCCACACCACCGCGCAATTTGGTTTCCGCCGCGCTGACCAGTTCGGGCGCGGCGTGGCGCAACAGCACTTTGTCGGCGGCAAATTCGGCCTCGAGCCGGTCGACATAGCCCTGGCGGATCGTGGCTTCGGTGCCGAGCAGACCAATCACCCCGCTCCGCGTCAGCGCGGCAGCGGGCTTGATCGCGGGCACCGTGCCGACGATCGGCACTTCGAGCACATCGCGCACCGCGGCCAGCGCGATTGTCGAAGCGGTGTTGCAGGCAATGCACACCAGACGCGGGTGCAGCCGTTCGGTCATCCGCCCGAGCAGCCCCGAGACACGGGCCGCGATTTCCGCCTCGGTCTTCTGGCCATAAGGCAGGCCGGCGTTGTCTGCGGCATAGATCACCGGCGCCTCGGGCAGGACCTGGCGCAGCGCCGCCAGCACCGACAGCCCGCCAACACCGGAATCGAAAAGCAGGACGGGCTGCGCAAGTTCATCGGACATGGTTCGACCTGCTATGGCGGCTGCGCGCGAAAACATCTAGACCGATCAGCGGCATGCCCGGAAAGGTGTTTTGGATGATCGGCGACCCCTTGCGCCTCGCGCTTTTCGCTGCGGCGATCGGTTATCTGTTCGGATCGGTGCCGTTCGGGCTGATCCTGACGCGGATCGGCGGCGCGGGCGATCTGCGCAGCGTGGGCTCGGGCAATATCGGCGCAACCAATGTCTTGCGCACCGGGCGACGCGAACTGGCGGCGGCCACGCTGCTGCTCGACCTTGGCAAAGGTGCTGCTGCGGTGCTGCTGGCGCGCGCGCTGTGGCCCGGGTCGGAAGTGGCGGCGGCCGCAGGCGCGGTGATCGGGCATTGCTATCCGCTGTGGCTGGGTTTTCGTGGCGGCAAAGGCGTTTCGACGCTGATGGGCGTGTCGCTCGCGCTCGCCTGGCCGATCGGGCTGGTCTATGCGCTGGTCTGGCTCGGCATGCTTGCGGCCACGCGGATTTCGTCGGCGGGCGGATTGTGTGCGGCGATTTCCGCGCCGGTCACCGCGCTGCTGCTCGGCGATGCTGTGTTTGCCGAAGTGCTGGCGCCGCTCGCGGTGCTCGTGCTGTGGTTGCACCGCGCCAATATCATGCGGCTGCGCGCGGGCACCGAGCCGCGCGTCGGGCAGCGCGCATGACCGCGCCGGCCGATGCGGCCGAACGCTTTGCGCGCATCCACTTGCTGCGTTCGCCCAATGTCGGGCCGGTGACCTATTACCATCTGCTCAAACGCTTTGGCTCTGCGCAAGCCGCACTGCCAGCACTTCCCGAACTCGCGGCGCGCGGCGGGGCGCGTTATCGCCTGGCACCGGTGGCGCGGATCGAAGCGGAATTTGCCGCCGGCGCGCGCTATCTGTTTCACGACGATCCCGATTATCCGCTGGCGCTGCTGGCGCTCGATCCGCCGCCACCGGTGCTGACCGTGCGCGGCCGCACCGCGTTGTTCGACCAGCCGGCGGTAGCGATTGTCGGCGCGCGCAACGCTTCGGCCGGTGCGGTGCGGCTGGCGCGCGATTTTGCCGCGGGGCTGGCGGCGCGCGGCTTTGCGGTGGTCTCGGGGCTTGCGCGCGGGATCGATGCGGCAGCGCACACCGGGGCGCTCACAGCCGATCATGCCGATGGCGGCACGATTGCGGTGATCGCCGGCGGCATCGACGTCGTTTATCCCCCCGAACACCACGCCTTGCAGCAGCAGATTGCCGGTGAAGGCCTGCTGGTGGCCGAAATGCCCCCGGGCACCGAGCCGCAGGCGCGCCATTTTCCTTCGCGCAACCGCATCATTGCCGGTCTGGCCACCGGCACCGTGGTGGTCGAGGCGGCGCCGCGTTCGGGCTCGCTGATCACCGCGCGGCTCGCCGGCGAACTCGGGCGCGAAGTCATGGCGGTGCCCGGATCGCCGCTCGATGCGCGCGCGCACGGCTGCAACCAGTTGATCCGCGATGGCGCGATCCTGGTGCAAAGCCCCGATGATGTCGCCGAATTGCTCGAAACATTTGCCGGCGCCGCGCGCTCGCGGTTCCGCGAAGACCTGTTTGCCGATTACCATAGCGGCGAACACGACGATGATGCGAACGGTTCGGGCGCCGAACGCATTGTGGGCCTGTTGGGCACCGCGCCGGTCGCAGTCGACGAACTGATCCGCCAGAGCGGCAAAGCACCGGGCACGGTGCACGATACGCTGCTCGATCTCGAACTCGCGGGGCGGCTGGTGCGCCATGCCGGGGGGCGGGTCAGTCTACAATAGCAGTCGCCTGATATGGGGGACTTGACGCTGCGGACTTGCATCCCCCACCCTCGCGCGTATGTGCACGTGCGAGATATTCGGCTCGCCTGCGCACCAAGAGGATCGATCACACGTCCATGCAACTGGTCATCGTAGAATCGCCGGCCAAGGCCAAGACTATCGAAAAGTACCTGGGTCCGGGGTTCACCGTGCTCGCGTCGTATGGCCATGTCCGCGACTTGCCGGTCAAGGACGGCTCGGTGCGCCCCGACGAAGATTTTGCAATGGATTGGGAATTGTATGGCGACAAGGCATCGCGCGTCAAAGCGATCACCGATGCCGCCAGGCAGGCCGACCGCCTGATCCTCGCCACCGACCCCGATCGCGAGGGTGAGGCGATTTCGTGGCACGTCCGCGAACTGCTCGCCAAGCGCAAGGCGCTGCCCAAAGATGTGCAGCGCGTCACCTTCAACGCGATTACCAAATCCACCGTGCTCGCGGCGAT
>CAITOD010000295.1 GCA_903893935.1 uncultured Sphingomonadales bacterium | reverse complement strand
GGCGTTGGCGCCGTTGCCGTCGTAGTTGAACCGCGAGCCGTTGAACTGGCCATAAGCAGTGTATTGCACGCCGAACCGGACATTGACGAATGGCCCGAGCGGGCCGTTGCCCGAACCCCAAGGGGTATAATCGAGCTGCGCAGTCACGCCGTTGCTGTCGGGCCGCGTGAGCGGGCCGCTGTAAAGGAAGGCGTTGGACGGTCCGGTCACGGTGAAAGCGCTCAGCGTCAGGCCCAGTTTGCCGCGCCAGTAATACGACACATCGCCGCGCACTTCGTCGAGGCCGGTCTGTGCGCAATTGGTCGGCAACTGGTTGAGCGTGCAGGTCGCCGCGAGGTTCTGCGCCTCGTGAACATAGCGTCCCTGCAGCGTGAACGTATCACCTTTGCCCACCGGCAGGATGTAGGAGGCATCGACGCCCACGTCGCTATAATGATCGGTCAGCCCGGTCGAGCGGTCGCGGCCGGGATTGAGCGCGACTTTGAGCGCAAAGGCGCCGGCTTCGAACGTGCCTTTGCCCAGATCGTGCTGCCAGGCAACGCGGCCATAAGGAGCCACGCCGTTGATATCGCCCAGCCCGACCGGGTCGGCGCCCAGCCAGTTCAGCGTGCCCGCGGCGGGCGTGGTGTAGCCGCCTGCTTCCAGATAGACATGGTGGTCGATCCAGGCATAGGCCGAAAAGCCGAGCACTTCCTGTGCCAGCGCGCCGTCGATCAGCGGTGCGGCGCCCGGGCTCTGCGCCACTGCGCCGCCGGAATAGGGAAAGCCCCAGGCCGGCGTGGTGTTCCACACGTCCTGCACGGTCGGGTTGTTGTTGACGTCAAAGCCGTAGGTCGCGTCCTTGCCGAACAATTTGCCCTGGTTGATGAGGCGGATATCAAGATTGTCCCAGCTCCAGCTGTGGCCAATGCCGTCGTAAGTCACTTGCGCCAGCCCGCCGAGATGCTGGCCGATGCCACCGCCGACGAATATGCCGCCCTGATCGAACGTGACATTGTCGTTGGGCGACAGGCCGGGGGGCGGCGGCACCTGGTCGGCGCGGGTGCGCGTGTACGATGCGATCGCCATCGCCGACACCGGCACATTGAACGGCTTGGCCCGCAGCGTATAGCCGTTGAGCTTGAATTCGCGGCCAAACGGTGTGAGTTGCGGGCCGAACCCGCCGACATGACAGGCCTGGCAGGCGAGCCCGGTCTGGTCGGCAAAGCTCGGCACGGCGCTGGCAGGCCGGGTGAGCGCGAGGGCGGCAAGCCCCAGTGCGGTCGTCGCCAAAGTGGCGCCGGCGCGGTATTTTGCTGGAATGTGCATGATCCGTTTACCCCCTGAGGCGAGCGATGTCTGGCCATCGACCGATGGCGCCATCTGGCCGTTACGGGCGGGGGTTGTCCTTGATCCCGATCAGAAACCAGCCTCGGAATCTACGGTCGGGGCGGATCGATGTTGGCGCGGGTGTAGCATTCGCTGACGAGACTATAGGCCACGCTATCGTTGCCGCGCAGCAGCGCGGTTGTGTGCTCGATCGCGCCGCCCGGGCATTGTGCGGGCGCGTGCGCGAGCGGCTGGCGGTGGAGGCCAAGCGGGGCGACCACTTTGCCGAACGGGGTGCTGGTGGTTTCGAGCGTATGGTTCATCGCGGCGGTCAGCCGCTGCGGTACATACCAGTTGCGCGCGTCGGACAGCACGGTCTTGCCGCAGACGAGCAGAACATGGCGTGCGCGAACCGTCTCGTCATCGCGCAACGCGAGCGCGGCAACGATCGCCGGTGTGGCGGGTGTGGTTGCGCTGTCGTCCTGTACCAGCGCCTCGATATGCGGCGCGGGGCTGATACCGCGCATGCCGCACCATGTTTCGAGCGCGACCGTGGCGCTTTGGTGCTCGGCAAGCGTGCGGCGAAACTGCGCCAGCGTGCTGTCGGCAGCGCAACCCGTGAGCAGCAGCGCGAGCAGCGCCGCGCGCAGTGCGCGCGTCATATCCCGCCGGCGAACGGCTCGCGCCCGAGTGCGGCGAGCGAATCGCTGAGCGTATGGGCGCATGCGGCGAGCTGGTCGGCATCGGTCGAGCGGATCACGAAATTGGCGCCAACGCGGCCTTCGCGGAAAAACGGATAGCTGCCGATCGCGACGCCGGCAAAGCTGGTTTCGGTCTGGCGCAAGAGATCGGCGATTTCGCTTTCGGCGACCCAGCAGCCGACCGTTTGCGACAGCAACGGCAAGCCGCCTTCGAGCGTGCCGGTCAGCCCGTCGAGCATTTGCGCGGTGATCGACGGCACGCCTGCCATCAGGAATACATTGCCCACGTGGATGCCGGGGGCGCCCGACAGGCGGTTTTCAATCAGATCGGCGCCTTCGGGCACGCGCGCCATGCGCAACCGCGCTTCGTTCAGCCCGCCGCGCGGTGCATAATAGGCTTCGAGCATGGCATGCGCGCGCGGATGGATCACCACCGGCACGCCGAGCGCCTGGGCCACCGCATCGACCGTGATATCATCGTGCGTCGGGCCGATCCCGCCGGTGGTAAACAGATAGTCGTTGCGCGCGCGCAGCGTGTTCACTGCCTCGACAATCGCGTCCATCACATCGGGCACCACGCGCACTTCGCGCAGGCGAATGCCCTGCACGCCGAGCCACGAGGCCACTTGCGCGATGTTCTTGTCCTGCGTTCGGCCGGACAGGATTTCGTCGCCGACCACGATCAGCGCGGCGGTCCAGATGCGAGTGGTGTCGGTCATCGCGGCCGAGGGATAAAGCATTGGCGCCCTTGCGCAAGGGGCCTATTCGGCCGCTTGCAGCATGGACTCGGGCTGTGCCACGGGCGCCGCGTCAAGGCGCAGCACGCCATCGTCGATCGGATCGCTTTTCATCCACGCACGGTCGCGAAGATAGTCCTGGCTCAGCCGCCAGCGCATGTCTGACGCGCTCTTGGGCAGCAGATGCCGCGCGCGCGAAATGTAGCCCGAAGAGAAGTCGAACGGATCGTCTTCGACCAGGTCGTGGTTATCGGGCAGCACCGGGGTCGCTGATCCGGCACCGCGTTCGGCCATCAGATTGACCAGGCGGCAGACATAGTCGGAAATGATATCCGCGCGCAAAGTCCACGAGGCGTTGAGATAGCCGAACACCGCCGCGAGATTGGGCACGTTCGAAAACATGCATGCCTTGTAATACCAGCGCTGCGACCAATCGACCGGCACGCCATCGAGGCTCACGCCGATCTTGCCCATCATTGTCATGGTCAGCCCGGTGGCGGTCACGATCACATCGGCATCGAGATGCGTGCCCGATTGCAGACGGATGCCGGTCGCGTCGATGCGCTCGATCCGGTCGGTCACCACGCTGGCGCGCCCGGCGCGGATCGCGGCGAACAAGTCGCCATCGGGCACCAGACACAGCCGCTGGTCCCACGGGTTGTAGGGCGGGGTGAAATCGGCCGCGTTGTAGTGACTGCCGAGCAGGCTTTGCGTCTGTTTGGTGAGGTAGGCTTTGACTTTGTCGGGCCGGGTGCGCGCGCGGCGGAACACCAGCGATTGCATGGTGATGTTCTTGAACCGGGTGATGCGGTAAGCCAGTTGCTCGGGCAGGAACCGCCGCAACGTGTTGGCAATCGCATCGCGCGCCGGGCGCGATGCCATCCAGGTCGGTGTGCGCTGGAGCATTGTCACATGCGCGGCATGCTGCGCCATCGCCGGAACCACGGTCACCGCGGTTGCACCCGATCCGATTACGACGACTTTCTTGCCGGCATAATCGAGGTCGGCGGGCCAGAATTGTGGATGCACGATTTGCCCGGCAAAATCGTCCTTGCCCGGAATCGGTGCGTCATAGGGATTGTCGTAATCGTAATAGCCCGAGCCGAGAAACAGGAAGCGCCCGGCAATCTGGCTGCGACCTTGCGCGGTTTCGACCTCGACGCGCCACAGTGCGGCGCTGCTGTCCCAATCGGCAGTCAGCACTTTGGTGCCAAAGCGGATATTGGGTCGAATCCCGCGTTCGTCGGCGATGCGGTCCAGATATTCGAGGATCGCCGGGCCATCGGCGATCGATTTTTCATGCCGCCAGGGTTCGAACACAAAGCCCAGCGTGTGCATGTCGCTGTCCGACCGAACGCCGGGGTAGCGGAACAGGTCCCAGGTCCCGCCGATCCGGTCGCGCCGTTCGAGCACCGCATAGCGCTTGCCGGGGCACAGCGCCTGCATATGCGCGGCCATGCCGATCCCGGAAATACCCGCGCCGACGATGATCACATCGAGCGGCAGATCCCCCGCATCCGTGTTTGCGCCCATGGCCCCGCTCCTTTTTTAATCGATTCCTTAAATGCTAGGCCAAGTCGCGCGGCATGACCAGTGGGCATGCGTGCGGCTGGAAGCGCAGACGAGGACTTGCGATCCACCTTCCCCCTTCACCTCACTCCCGCCCCGTTCGTGCTGAGCCTGTCGAAGCAGGCGCGCTCACCT
>CAITOD010000294.1 GCA_903893935.1 uncultured Sphingomonadales bacterium | reverse complement strand
GGAGAGCCCCCACCCCCGGCCCCTCCCCTGAAGGGGAGGGGAGAAGAGTCGCAATCGTTGCAACTTTGTATTATTGAGAGGTCTGGCAGGCGGTCATCGCGCCTTCTTCGTTGCTCGACAGGTGCCGCCCGCCATCGGTAAACATGCCGATCTGGCGCGTTTTGCCGTTGTCGGTGATCACCACGCGCAACCCGAAGGCGGTGGCGTGGACGGCTTTGTCGTCGCCCGACCAGGTCAATCCGAGCTTGCTGCCAAGGCAATCGCGCAAGGTCGCCGCCGCAATCGGGCTGCTGGCGCGCGCCACCAGTTTCTCGCCGCCGCGCGGGATCAGCAGCGCGGCCGCCGCAAGCCCGGCCAGCGCCAGCAGCAACACGACAATGAGAGCGGACGGGCGCATGACCATCAGGGGTCCACAGTTACGGATAGACGAAACCAACGTACCCCGCCCGGGGGCAGGATGACAAGTCCCGGCTTGGCCGCGAATTCGCCGGCAAACCCTTGCGGATCGGCATGGCCCTGCCAGGGTTCGATGCAGATATAGCGCGCGCCCGGCACTTGCCACAGCCCGAGCATCGGCGTGTCGGGAAAGGCCATGTCAAGCGAGGTGCCGCCCGGCGCGCCATAGCGCAGCGCGCGGCTGGCGAGATCGGTCCACACCACGGCATCGGCTTCGAACAGCGCAGGATCGAGCGCCAGATCGCGACCGTGCACCGGGCTGGGTTCGGCCCGGGGCAGGAGCAGCCCGGTGTCGCGCGTCAACCGGCGCACCGGCGCGGGTTCGGGTTCGGCAAACGTGACGCTGTGCGCGGCTTTGTCCGCACCGCCCGGCAGCGGCCAGGCGAACGCGGGGTGATAGCCAAAGCTGAACGGCAGCGCGCGATCGCCCGAATTGTGGACATGCGCGGCCATCTCAAGCCGCCAGCCTTCCAGCCGGAACTCCATGTCGAGCACAAAGGCAAACGGATAGGCCGCGCGCGTCTGTGCGCTGTCGGTCAGCCGAAACCGTGCGTGATCAGCCGTTTGCTCAACCAGATCAAACCGGCTGCGGCGGGCAAAGCCGTGGCGCGGCATCGGATAGCGCACGCCATCGACTTGCAGATGCTCGCCCGCCAGCGACCCCACGACCGGGAACAGCAGCGGCGCATGGCCGGACCAGAACGCCGGATCGGCATCGGTCATGTATTGGCGGCCCTGCGCGTCGACGAGCGACCACAGTTCGGCCCCGATCGGGTTGATCGTGGCCGACAGCGCGCCCGAGCCGATCGTGAGCAAGTCGTCCGCCATCACCAGCCCCTTATCCGCGCAAGCTGCCGCCGAGCTTGGCAACGGCCGCCACAATCCGCTCGGCAATCGCTTTCAGCGCGGCATCGTCATAGCTTTTGTCGACCGGTTGCAGCGTGACTTCGATGGCCAGGCTGCGCTGGCCTTCGGGTACGCCGGCCCCGCGAAAATCATCGAACACGCGCGCGGCGACGATATTGGTTTTGTCGGCCCCGCGCACGGCGCGCAGCACGTCGCCCGCCGGGCGATCGGCGTCGATCAGAAACGCAAAGTCGCGCGATACCGCTTGCAGCGGCGGCGGTGCGTAGGGCGCGCGGGCAAAGCCGCCGGTCGATTTCCGTGCCGGCAGGCGGTCGAGAAACAGCTCGACCACCGCCACCGGAGCGGACACATCGAACGCCTTGAGCGTGGCGGGATGAAGCATGCCGAACCGCGCGAGCACGGTCTTGGGCCCCAGCCGCAGCGTGGCCGACTGGCCGGGGTGGAACTGCGCGCCCGCTTCGCCCATCACCATCAGATTGTCGACCGGCGCACCCGCTTCGGCGAGCAGCGCCAGCGCTTCGGCTTTGGCATCGAACGCGTCGAACGCCGCAGCCTTGCCGGTCGCCCAGCCGCGGGCCATGCGTTCGCCCGCAAGCACAAGCGCGAGGCTCGGCGCTTCGGCGCTGGCGCCATCGGCCCCGCGCAAATAGCGCCGCCCGATTTCGAACAGCCGCACCGAAGCAGCACCGCGATCGAGATTGCGCCGCACCGCCATCAGCAACCCGGGCAGCAGCGAGGGCCGCATCGCTTTCAGGTCTTCGGAAATCGGATTGGCAAGCACCCACAGCGGATGCGCGGGATCGGCGAAATGCGCCGCTTCGGCCTCGGGCAGGAACGACCAGGTCACCGCTTCGTGGCTGCCGCGCGCAGCGGCCGCGCGGCGCAAGCGCCGTTCGAGCGTCTGCGCCGGGGTCGCGGTCGGTTGCGCCACACCCGCCGCGCGCGGCAGCGGGGTGGATGGCACCGCGTCGAGCCCGTAGACGCGGATCACCTCTTCGACAATGTCGGCCGCGCCATCGATATCAGGGCGCCAGCCGGGCACCGCGACATGCCACGGGCCGTCTTCGGCGACGCCAAAGCCCAGCGCATCGAGAATGCCCAACTGTTCGTCGTGCGGCACATCGACCCCGCCCAGCTTCAGCGCGAGCGCAGGATCGTAGAGCACCACTTTTTCGGGCTCGGGCGGCGCGCCGGCGCGCACCACATGGCTGGGCTCGCCCCCGCACACTTCGATGATCAGCGCGGTCAGGAGGTCCAGCCCGGTGTCGAGAAAGCCGGGATCGACCCCGCGTTCGAACCGGCTGCGCGCATCCGAGGTCAGCGCCAGCGCCTGCCCGGTGCGGGCAATCGCTGGCGGATCGAAATAGGCGACTTCGAGCAGGACATCGGTGGTGGCATCGCTGCACCCCGAATGTGCGCCGCCCATGATCCCGGCAATATCGTGCACACCCGCATCGTCGGCGATTACTGTCATCCACGGTTGCAGGGCATATTCGCGCCCGTTGAGCGCCAGCACGGTTTCGCCTGCGCGTGCCTTGCGCGCCACGACCGCGCCGGTCAGCCTGGCCAGGTCATAGGCATGCGCCGGGCGGCCATGGCCCAGCATGACATAATTGGTAATATCGACCAGCGCCGAAATCGGACGTTGCCCGGCGCTTTTCAACGCGTCTTGCAACCATTGCGGGCTGGGGCCGTTGACGACGCCCCGGATCACCCGGCCATGGAATGCCGGGCACCCTTGCGGATCATCGCTGCGCACTTC
>CAITOD010000293.1 GCA_903893935.1 uncultured Sphingomonadales bacterium | reverse complement strand
GCTGACCATGGAAACCAAGACCCACGACAACGTGTTTGTGACCATCCCGATCTCGGTGCAGACGCGGGTGCGGCCCGAAAAGATCTATGAAGCCTATTACGCGCTGTCCGACCCGGTGGCGCAGATCCAGTCCTATGTCGAACAAGTCGTGCTGGGCCACGTGCCGGGCATGACGCTCGACGAAGTGTTCGCCAGCCAGTCGAGCATTGCGGCGGCAGTGAAGCAGGAACTCGATGTCGACATGGCCGCGTTCGGCTATGAAATTGTCAACGTGCTGGTCACCGACATCGTCCCCGATCCCAAAGTCAAAGCGGCGATGAACGACATCAACGCTGCGCAACGCGAACAGGTCGCCGCCAATGCGCGCGGTGAAGCCGAAAAGATCCTGGTCGTCAAAAAGGCCGAAGCCGAAGCCGAAAGCAAAGCGCTCCAGGGCCAGGGCATCGCCAACCAGCGCCGCGCGATCATCGAAGGGCTGAGCGGCTCGATCGAGGGCTTCCAGAAGGCGCTCGGCGACACCACCGCCAAAGACGTGATGCAACTGGTGCTGGTCACGCAGTATTTCGACACGCTGAAATCGATCGGCGAGAACGACAAGACCAACACGCTGTTCCTGTCGCACACGCCGGGCTCGGTCGGTTCGATTTCCGAGCAGATCATGCAGTCGATGCTGGGGGCAAGTTCGGCAAAGGGGTAAGCCACCTGCCGGCTTGCCCATGCCTAAAGCGCTGCCTCATCGTCCTGTCGTCACCCCGGATCAAGTCCGGGGTGACGAGGGGGTTAGGTCGGCCGTGCTCCAACTGCCGGGAGGAATTGCCGGGCCCCCGCGCAACCGCTGGTTTACCAAAGCGAAGGGGATCGGCTGCTATGGCACAGGCCGGGCGCATCACCGCCTCGCGCTTTGATGCTCAAGCAAATGGATCGTCATGAAACCTGTTGAACGGATCGGTGTTGTCGGGCTGGGGTATGTCGGGCTGCCGCTGGCGGTGGCATTCGCGCGGCACTATGCGGTGGTCGGGTTCGATATCAGCGCGCATCGCGTGGCAAGCTTGCGCGCCGGGCACGATTACACCGGCGAAGTGAGCGAGGCTGACCTCGCCGCCTCGGGGCTCGAGATCGGCGATGATCCGGCGCGCCTCGGCGATTGCCCGGTGATCATCGTCACCGTGCCGACCCCGGTCGATCAGGGGCATCGCCCCGATTTCGGCGCGCTGGAAGCGGCGTGCGCGACGGTCGGCAAAGTGATCCGGCCGGGCACGATCGTGGTGTTTGAATCGACGGTTTATCCAGGGGCGACCGAAGAAGTCTGCGCGCCGGCGATCGAGCGCGCGTCAGGCCTTGTCAGCGGGGTGGATTTCAAGCTGGGCTACAGCCCCGAACGGATCAACCCGGGCGACAAGGAGCATCCGTTCGAAAAGATCGTCAAAGTTGTCGCCGGCCAGGATGCGGCCACGCTCGACACGCTCGCCGCACTCTATGGCTCGGTGGTGACGGCGGGCATCCACCG
>CAITOD010000292.1 GCA_903893935.1 uncultured Sphingomonadales bacterium | reverse complement strand
CGGCGAGTTCGCCCTTCTTGTTCACCAGCCACATGGCGGGTATGCTGTGGACATCATATTTTTTTGCGAATTGATTTGGCTGGCCATCCTCCTGGAAATGTTGCGGCCAGATCATTTCCTTTGAGGAAACCGTCTTCAGAAGTTTGTCCTTATCCGAATCAAGGCTGATGCCGACGACCTCGAATCCTTTGTCATGAAGTTTGGAGTAGGCCGCTTTGACATGTGGAACCTCGGCCATGCAGGGGCCGCACCATGTGGCCCAGAAATCGACCAGCACGACTTTGCCACGATACGGCGCAAGATCGAGCGCGACCGGCTCGGCGCGCGCGGCGGGCGCCCACGCCAGCAGCAACAACGCCAGTGCGCCCAAAGTGGAACGGAGCGAAATCAAAGCTTTACTGCCATCAGAATCTCCGGATCGATGTGATCGCCGACGCGAAAAGTGATATCGGCAAGCTTGATCATACCATAACGCGCGTAAAAACGCTGCGCTTCCGGATTGTCGGCATAGACGGTCAATTGCACTTCGTCGGCGCCCGCCTTGCGCGCTTCGCCGAGCGCCCAGTCCATCAGCCGGCCGCCGAGCCCGCGCCCGATGAGTTCGGGATCGGTATAAAGCTGCTTGAGTTCGAGCGGGTTCGCCGCATCGCTGTGGCGCGGCAGCGTGCTGGCAAACACGATCTTGCAGAACGCAGCGATCGCGCCGTCGAGCTCGATGACGGCCACGGCCATGCCCGGATCGGCCAGTTCGCGCGCCACGGTTTCGCGGGCATGCGACTGCCCGAGAAATGCTTCGAGATTGGCGCTACTGTAAAGATGGCCGAATTTGGCGACAAACGCGCGGCGGCCGAGCGCTGCCACGGCATCGCAATCGTCGGGCGTGGCAAGGCGGAGCATCATGTCCCTGCCATAGCGGGGGCAGAACACCCATGCCAAGCGGCGTTTATTGGGCGGGCGGGGCTTTGGGCTTCGGTGGCCGGGTATAAGGCACGAACTTGTCGAGCCCGACAAACCCGCGCCAGAACCCGGACGTGCGATCGCGCAATTGCACGACGTCGACGCTGCACAGTTCGGATGTGTTCAGCCGCGTAACAAGGATATCGTCGCGATCGAGATCTTCCACCCCGGTGCGCGGGCGCTGGACATAATACGTGCTGCCCGATTGATAGACGATCGCGGTCTTGTCGATCACGGTCGAAGCGCCGACGATCGGCAGATTGATGCAATCGACCGGTTTGCCCGGCACGCGATCCTTGAGCATTTCGGCGAGTTCCTGCTCGCCGGTCAGCCGGGGTTTTGCCTCGGCAGCAACTGCGCCGGAAAGCATCGCAACCGACGCGCCGAGCGCGAAAACCAGCATGGTGTGATTGCGAATCATCGAAAGCACCTCGTTCGACCTCATCCGACTCGCAAATGCCCAATCCCGGCTTAACCCGCGATGACTTTAGCCGGTGCCGCCCACCGTCAACCCGTCGATCAGCAGCGTCGGCTGGCCGACCCCGGCCGGCACGCTCTGGCCGCCTTTGCCGCACATCCCCACGCCTTCGTCGATCGCCATGTCGTGGCCGATCCCGCGCACGCGATTGAGCACCGTCGGACCGTCGCCGATCAGCGTGGCGCCCTTGATCGGCTCGCCGATCCGTCCATCGCGCACTTTGTAGGCTTCGGTGCAGGTGAACACGAATTTGCCGCTGGTGATGTCGACCTGGCCGCCGCCGAACGACTTGGCGAAAATGCCGTTCTTGACGCGCGACAGCAATTCGGCGGGGTCATCGGCGCCAGAGCGCATGAACGTGTTGGTCATCCGCGGCATCGGCGCATGCGCATAGCTTTCGCGGCGACCGTTGCCGGTGGGGGCGACCCCCATCAGCCGGGCATTGAGCCGGTCCTGCATATAGCCTTTGAGGATACCGTCTTCGATCAGCACATTTTCCTGCGTCGGGGTGCCTTCGTCGTCGATCGACAGCGACCCGCGCCGCCCGCCGCCCTTGTCGCCCGCAAGCGTGCCGTCATCGACCACGGTCACGCCGGGCGCTGCGACGCGCTCGCCGATGCGGCCCGAAAAGGCGCTGGTGCCTTTGCGGTTGAAATCGCCTTCGAGCCCGTGGCCGACCGCTTCGTGGAGCAGCACGCCCGGCCAGCCGGGGCCGACCAGCACGGTCATTTCGCCCGCCGGCGCTGCCACCGCATCGAGATTGACCAGCGCTTGCGCCAGCGCTTCGTCGATCGCGCGGTTCCAGGTTTCGGGCAGAAACAGATCGTCGTACAACCGCCGCCCGCCGAGCCCGAAATTGCCGGTTTCGCGCCGGCCCTGGTGTTCGACCACGATGCCCACATTGAGCCGGACCAGCGGGCGGATGTCGTGACCGACAAACCCGTCGGCGCGCACGATTTCGACCACCGACCAGCTGCCCGACAGCGAAGCGGAGACTTGCACCACGCGCGGGTCGCGCGCACGCGCGGCCGCATCGATCTCTTCGAGCAGGCGCACTTTGGTTTCGAACGCCACCGCGTCGAGCGGTGAGGCATCGGTGTAAAGATGCCGGTTGCTCGCGCGTGGCGGCGCCGCGCGCGCGCCTTTCGCCGGGTCGAGCAGCTTCAGCGTTTCGCCCGCGCGCGCGATCGCGGCAGCGGAAATTTCGTTGGCATGGGCAAACCCGGTCATTTCGCCCGAGACACCGCGCAAGCCAAAGCCGGCGTCGCGCGAATAATCGGCGGTCTTCAGCCGGCCGTCGTCAAAGCCGAAGCTTTCGCTGGCGATGAATTGCAGGAACAACTCGCCATCGTCGCATTGCCCCAGCGCGTCGGCGGTCAGCCGCCGTGCGTCATCGGGGGTCAGCAGGCCGGGGCGATAGAGCAGCGAGCGCGGGTCGGTGGTGTCAGTCATCGCGCAGGATATAGGCGGTGAATGGTCCGCTTGCTACGTTAGAATTCAGGCCGCTGCGCTCGCGCCGGCCTCGGGATCGGCGGGCCCGCCCTTGAGCACGAACCGGCGGTCGCAATAACCGCATTCGACATAGCCCTTGTCGTCGATTTCGAGCCACACGCGCGGATGACCGAGCGCCGAAGGCGCATAGCTGCCGGTCGAGCGGATCGCGCTGGCGCCGTCGCACCAGACTCGCGTGGCATCGGTAAAGCTCGTTTCGGGCGCTTTGCTCATGGTGCGCGCGCTAGCAAACGCGATGGGCATAGCCAAGCCCTTTACGCGATCCTCGCGGCACGGCAGGGAGGGCGGATGGAACCGATTCCCGCAATCCGCATCCGCGATCTGGTCAAACGCTATGCGCCGGCCGGCAAAGGCCAGGGCGAAGGCAAGCTGGCGCTTGCCGGCGTCAGCCTCGATGTCCCGCGCGGGCAAGTGTTCGGCCTGCTCGGCCCCAACGGCGCGGGCAAATCGACGCTGATCAACACGCTTGCGGGGATGGTGGTCAAGACCGCGGGCGAAGTCGCGATCTGGGGCCACGATATCGATCACGATCGCCGCAATGCCAAAGCCTCGATCGGCATCGTGCCGCAGGAAGTGGTGTTCGACCCGTTCTTCACGCCGATCGAAGTGCTCGAAATCCAGGCCGGGCTCTATGGTGTGCCCGCCTCGCGCCGCCGGTCGATGGAACTGCTCGAAGCGGTGCACCTGGCCGACAAGGCGCATGCCCATGCGCGCTCGCTGTCGGGCGGGATGCGCCGGCGCCTGCTGATCGCCAAGGCGATGGTGCATGCACCGCCGGTGCTGGTGCTCGACGAGCCGACTGCCGGGGTCGATGTCGAACTGCGCCGCCAGTTGTGGGAACTGGTCCGCCGGCTCAACGACGAAGGCGTGACGGTGGTGCTCACCACGCATTACCTCGAAGAAGCCGAGGAACTGTGCGATCGCATCGCGATCATCAACCACGGCCGGCTGATCGCCGACAAGCCGACGCGCGAACTGGTCGACATGGCGCGCGAGAAAGTCGTCGTGCTCACGCTCGACCGCGCGATCGAGACCGCGCCGCAACACGATCTGTTCCGCCGCAGCGTGCTCGCCGGCGATCGCCAGATCGAGATTTCCTATAACAAGGACCAGACCAACGCGGGCGAAGTGATGGGCCGCGTGCAGGAACTCGGCTGGGGCATCGTCGATGTCACCACGCGCGAACCCGATCTGGAAGACGTATTTGTGTCGCTGACCAGCGCCGGGGCGACCGGCGATGCACTTGCAGACCAGCCGGTTTAGCGACTAGGCCGTAGTCTGGCGCACCGGCGCTTTCCGGGCGGGACTGCATTGCCTTGAACGAACATGACGTTTTGATCATCGGGTCGGGGGCCGCCGGGCTGACCGCTGCGCTGGTTTTGGCCGAACATTGCAAAGTCATGGTGCTGGCCAAAGGCGCGCTCGATGCGGGCTCGACCGCCTGGGCACAAGGCGGGATCGCCGCGGTGCTCGACCAGGGCGATACCTTCGATGATCACATCCGCGACACGATGATCGCCGGCGGCGGGCTCAACCGGCGCGAGACGGTCGAATTCGTGGTCGAACACGCGCCCGCCGCGATCGCGCGGCTGGCCGATCTCGGCGTGCCGTTCAACCAGGATGCCGGCACTTTGCATCTGACGCGCGAAGGCGGGCACTCGCATCGCCGCATCGTCCATGTGGACGATGCCACCGGTTATGCGGTCCAGGCGGCGCTGATCGCCGCCGCGCAGGCCAATCCCAACATCACGTTGCGCCCGCACAGCGTGGCGATCGATCTCGTCACCGATCGCCACCGCGTCGATCGCCACGGCGATGGCGGCGGCACGCGCGCACAATCAGCCCAGCGCGTGTGGGGCGTCTACGCGCTCGATGCGCAAAGCGGCAAAGTCGAATGCCATGTCGCGCGCAGCACGATCCTGGCGACCGGCGGCGCGGGGCGGACCTATCTGTTCAGCACCGCGCCGCGCGGTGCGACCGGTGATGGCATTGCCATGGCCTGGCGCGCCGGCGCGCGCGTGTCGAACATGGAATTCATGCAGTTCCACCCGACCTGCCTCTACAATCTCGAAGTCAAGAATTTTCTGATCACCGAAGCGGTGCGCGGCGAAGGCGGGCATCTGTTGCTGCCGACAACCGGCGAACGCTTCATGCCGCGCTTTGACCCGCGCGCCGAGCTTGCCCCGCGCGATATCGTCGCACGCGCGATCGACCACGAGATCAAGCGGCTGGGGCTCGACTATGTCCATCTCGATATCAGCCACAAGGACCCGGACTTTGTCCGCGGCCATTTCCCCAACATCCACGAACGGCTGCTGGCGCTCGACATCGACATGACCAGGCAACCGATCCCGGTGGTCCCGGCGCAGCACTATACGTGCGGCGGGGTGCTGATCGATCTGGCCGGGCGCACCGATCTGGCCGGGCTCTATGCCGTGGGCGAATGTTCCGAAAGCGGGCTGCACGGCGCCAACCGGCTGGCCTCGAACAGCCTGCTCGAATGTTTTGTGTTCGGCGATGCTGCCGCTCGCGACATCCTGGCCCGCT
>CAITOD010000291.1 GCA_903893935.1 uncultured Sphingomonadales bacterium | reverse complement strand
CGGTTCCACTCGGGTTGCCCTTTCCGGCCCTTTGCCATAAGCGGCGTGGCTGTCATGACCGCTCCGCTTGTCTTTGCCCTGCCCAAGGGCCGCATCCTCGACGAGGCACTGCCGCTGCTCGAACAGGCCGGTGTTGTGCCCGACGCCGAGTTCTTCGACAAGAGTTCGCGCGCGCTGAGCTTTGCCACCAACCGCGCCGATGTGCGGCTGATCCGCGTGCGCGCGTTCGATGTCGCGACATTCGTCGCACATGGCGCGGCGCAAGCCGGGATTGTCGGCTCCGACGTGATCGACGAATTCGACTATGCCGATCTCTACGCCCCGGTCGATCTCGATATCGGCCATTGCCGGCTGAGCGTGGCCGAGCCGGTCAATCTGGTCGAAAGTGGCGCCAATGCGCACGAAAGCCATGCGCGCGTCGCCACCAAATACCCCAATCTCACGCGCCGCCATTTCGAACGGCTGGGGGTGTCGGCCGAAGTGGTCAAACTGAACGGCGCGATGGAACTGGCGCCCACGCTGGGGCTCGCCAGCCGGATCGTCGATCTCGTCTCGACCGGGCGCACGCTCAAGGAAAACGGGCTGGTCGAAACCAGCCGGCTGATGCCGGTTTCGGCGCGGCTGATTGTCAACCGCGCCGCGCTGAAGACCGACAGCGCGCGGCTGGGCGCGCTGGTCGACGCGTTTCGCGATGTCGTCGCGCGGCGCAAGGCGGTCTGATGCTGCGGCTCGATGCATCCGCGCCCGGCTTTGCCGCGGCATTTGCGCAACTGGTCGATGACCGGCGCGAAAGCCATGCCGATATCGCGCGCGATGTCGCCGCGATCATCGCCGATGTGCGCGCGCGCGGCGACGCGGCGCTGGCCGAATACAGCGCCAGGTTCGACCGTTTCGCGCCGCAGAGCGATGCCGACTGGCGCATCGGGCTCGACGCCTGCCGCGAAGCCTACGACGCGCTGACCCCCGATCTGCGCGCCGCGCTCGAACTCGCAGCCCAGCGCATCCGCGCCTATCACGCCGCGCAAATGCCCGAAAATCGCGATTATACCGACGAAACCGGCATCCGGCTGGGCGCGGTGTGGCAGGCGGTCGATGGCGCCGGGCTCTATGTGCCGGGCGGGCTGGCCGCCTATCCCTCGTCGCTGCTGATGAACGCGATCCCCGCCAAAGTGGCGGGCGTCGAACGGCTGGTGATCGCCACGCCCAGCCCCGATGGCGCGGTCAATCCGCTGGTGCTCGCCGCCGCGTATCTGGCGGGCGTCGACGAAGTGTGGCGCATGGGCGGGGCGCAGGCGATCGCAGCGCTGGCCTATGGCACCGAACGTATCCGCCCCGTCGATGTGATCACCGGACCGGGCAATGCCTGGGTTGCCGAAGCCAAGCGCCAGCTGTTCGGCGTGGTCGGCATCGACATGGTCGCCGGACCGTCTGAAATCCTCGTGATCGCCGACGCGCTGAACGATCCGGTGTGGATCGCCGCCGACTTGCTGAGCCAGGCCGAACACGATCCCGCCGCACAGGCGATCCTGATTACCGACGATGCGGCGTTTGCCGATGCGGTGATCGCCGCGGTCGAAGCCGAACTGGTGCTGCTGCCCAAGGCCGCGATCGCGCGCGCCAGCTGGGACCGCTATGGTACGGTGATTGTGGTCGATACGCTTGACGCCGCGCCCGCGCTCGCCAACCGGCTCGCCGCCGAACATGTCGAGATCGCCACCGATAACCCGCAGGCCTTGTTTGCACAGATCCGCCATGCCGGGTCGGTGTTCCTCGGCCGGATGACGCCCGAAGCGATCGGCGATTATATCGCCGGGCCCAACCACGTGCTGCCGACCGGGCGCCGCGCGCGGTTTTCCTCGGGCCTGTCGGTGCTCGATTTCATGAAACGCACCTCGTTCATCGCGGTCGATGGCGCGGGCCTTGCCGCCGTGGGCCCGGCCGCGATCGCACTGGCCAATGCCGAGGGCCTTACCGCGCATGCGCGCTCGATCGAAGTGAGACTGGGCATATGAGCCGCATTCCTGCCCGCGCGCGTTCGGCCGCGCGGCTCGCCGCCGTGCAGGCGCTGTACCAGTTCGACATGGAAGCGAGCGAGCTCACCACGCTGATCGACGAATTCCACCGCCATCGGCTGGGGCGCGAGATCGAGGATGTCGAATATCTCGAGGCCGATGTGGCATTCTTCGACGATCTGGTGCGCGGCAGCGTGGCGCGGCGCGAAGAAATCGACGCCGCGCTGACCCGGCGGCTGGCCGATGGCTGGACGCTGGCGCGGCTCGACAAGACGATGCTGCAGATCCTGCGCGCGGGCGCTTACGAGCTGATCGCGCGCGCCGATATCGGTGTGGGCACGGTGATCAACGAATACCTCGATGTCACCCACGCCTTCTTCGACGCGCGCGAGGCCAAATTCGTCAACGGCCTGCTCGACGCGCTGGCCAAGGACGTGCGGTAACCTGCCAGGTTACCAGTATCCGTTCGTGCTGGAGCGATCGGGGCCAGAAAGACTTACAGCCGCGCGGCGTGCCAGCGCACGTGGTCTTCCATGAATGTCGAAATGAAATTGTAGCTGTGGTCATAGCCCGGTTGCAGCCGCAGCGTCAGCGCAATGCCTGCCGCATCGGCCGCCGCGCGCAGCAGTTCGGGGCGCAACTGTTCGACCAGGAAATTGTCCGCCTCGCCCTGATCGACCAGAATGTCGCCCGCCGGCCGGCGTCCGTCCTCGATCAGCGCCACCGCATCGTGCGCGCGCCACGCCGCGCGATCGTCGCCGAGATAGCCCGCGAGCGCTTTGTGCCCCCACGGCACTTGCCCCGGCGCCACGATCGGCGCGAAGGCCGAAAGCGAGCGGAACCGGTCGGGAAAGGTCAGCCCCAGCGTCAGCGCGCCGTGCCCGCCCATCGAATGCCCGGTGATCCCCGCGCGCGCCGGATCGATCGGAAATTCGGCCGCGATCAGCGCGGGCAATTCGTCGGCAATATAGTCCCACATGCGATAGTGGCGCGCAAACGGCTCGACCGTGGCGTTGACATAGAACCCGGCGCCGAGGCCGAAATCATAGGCACCCGCCGCATCGTCGGCCACGCCATCGCCGCGCGGGCTGGTATCGGGTGCGACAAACACCACGCCGAGTTCGGCACAGACGCGGCGGTATTCGCCTTTGTCGGTCACATTGGCGTGGGTGCAGGTGAGCCCCGACAGATAATAGAGCACCGGCAGCTTCGCGCCCGCCGCAGCTTGCGGCGGTACAAACACCGAGAAGGTCATCGGCGTGCCGGTCGCGGCCGAATCATGCCGGTAAACGCCCAGCGTGCCGCCATGGGCTTTCGAAGTCGAAACCGTTTCCACTGTCTGCTCCCGCCTGTCTTGCCGCCAGATGCACCGGGGCGGGACGCATGGCCTGCGCCCCGCCCCGGCCGTTCACGTGTAAATCAACCGATCACGCACAGACCGCACAGCTTGTTGCCGCTCGGGTCGCGCAAATAGGCAAGATAATAAGGCGAACCTTCGCGCGGCCCCGGCGGGTCTTCGCAGGCGGTGCCGCCATTGGCGACGCCGGCTTCCCACCAGGCCTGCGCCTGTTCTGCGGTCATTGCAAAACCGATCGTACCGCCGTTGGCGCCGCAGGCGGGGTTACCGTCGATCGGCTTGGTGATGATGAAAATCGCCCCGTTGTGCTGGTAGACCAGCCGCCCCTTGGGATCGATCACGCCCGGCTTGGCGCCAACGACCGCCAGAGTCGCATCGTAGAACGTCTTCGCGGCGTCGATATCGTTCGCCCCGATCATGATATGGCTGAACATGATTCCCTCTCCTTGGACTGGTCCCGCACACGCTCTGCCCGGCCAAGGCCCGCGCGGTCAAGGACCTTGCCGATATGCCCGAAGGGTCAGGCACATAACCGCAGCTTGACGATAATAAGCAGTGCTATTATCGCTGTAGCATGTCGCGCAACGTCGCCTTTCTCGCCACCGATGTCGGGCGCCTGTTCCGCAAGCGGTTCAACGTGGTCGCGCGCCAACTGGGCGTGACCGACGCGCAATGGCGCATGCTCGCTGCGATCCGCCGCACCCCGGGGATCAACCAGGGTGCGATCGCCGCCTGGCTCGAAGTCGAAGCGATCACCGCCGGGCGGATGGTCGACCGGCTGGAAAAGGCCGGTCTGGTCGAACGCCGTGCCGATCCGGGCGACCGCCGCACCTGGCGGCTGTTTCTGACATTGCAAGCCGATCGCCACATGGACCGGCTGGGCTCGTTTGCCGAGGTGGTGTTCGAAGAAGCGCTGGCCGGGTTCAGCGAGGCCGAACACGCCACATTGCTGGCGCTGCTCGATCGGGTGCGCGCCAACTTGTCCGATACGCTGCCCGACGATGCCGCCGCCGTGCTGACGTCGGACACACTCGAAAGCATGCCCCATGGCTGAAGCCGATCCGTTCCGGCCCGAAGCGGGGCAGACCAGCGCGGCTGCGGCAGTCGCCGCGCACGAACAGCGCACCGCAACGCGCCGCTGGCGCGCGGTGCTGATGCTCGTCGGCCCGCTGCTGCTGATCGGCGGCGCGCTGTGGTACTGGTTCGGCCGGCCAGGCGAAGTCGATACCGACAATGCCTATGTCAAGCAGGACATCGTCTCGGTCGCCGCCGAAATCACCGGCCAGGTCACATCGGTGCAAGTGCGCGAAAACGAACATGTGCACAAAGGCCAGGTGCTGTTCACGATCAACCCGGCCAATTTCGAAGCCGGGGTAGAACAGGCCGATGCGCAGATCGCCAGCGCGCAGGCGCGGATCACCGCGCTAGAGGCCGATGTGCGCGCCGATATGGTCGACATCGCCAGCGCGCGCGACGACCTCGCGCTGGCCGAAGCCAATTACAAGCGCGGCCAGCAATTGCTGGAACGCGGCTTCAACACGCGCGCCAATCTGGACGAGGCGCAGCACGCGGTCGCCGCCGCGCGCGACAAAGTCGCCTCGCTCGAAGCGACCGTCGCGCGTGCCCGCGCGCAACTGGCCACCGGCAGCCAGGTGCCGGGGCAGAACCCGGGGGTCGCCGCCGCCAAAGCCGCCCGCGCGCGCGCCGAGCTCGATCTGGCGCGCACCGTGGTGCGCGCGCCCGCCGATGGCGTGGCGACCCAAGTGACCCGGTTGCAGATCGGGCAGATGGTGTTTCCCGGCGTGTCGATGGTGTCGGTGGTCAAAGACCAGGGCACGCGGGTCGAGGCCAATTTCAAGGAAACCGACCTTGGCCATATCCGTGCCGGCCAGCGCGCCGACATCACCCTCGATGCCTACCCCGGGCTGGTGCTCAAGGGCCATGTCGATTCGATCGGCGCCGGCACGGGTTCCGAGTTTTCGGTGCTGCCGGCG
>CAITOD010000290.1 GCA_903893935.1 uncultured Sphingomonadales bacterium | reverse complement strand
CTGCAAAACCGGCCGATTCCACTATCGTCCAGATTGTCTTGACCGCGGCCCTCTGGCATTGTCGCTACGGCATGGCGAATTGGGGCGCTGTGTCTGGGGACAGGTTAATCCTGGAAAATTGGGGGATGCCTTTGGCATCCGGTGGAGGAATATACGGATGATACGATCCGAATTGCTGCAAGCGCTGGCCAAGGAAAGCCCTGACCTGCGCGGCGAGGAAATCGAACGTGTGGTCGAAGTGTTTTTCGATGAAATCGGCCGCCGCCTCGCCGATGGCGGGCGCGTCGAACTGCGTGGATTGGCGCGTTTTCAACGCGCACGCGCGAACCGCGCAAGGGCCGCAACCCGCGCACCGGTGAAAACGTCGATGTGCCCGGAAAGCGCGTGCCTTACTTCAAACCCGGCAAGGAAATGCGCTTGCGGCTGAACGCCGACGGCGAATAACGCGCGGCCCGGATTGAACGAAAAAGGGGACGGCGCACCGTCCCCTTTTTGTTTGCTGTGTCTATCGCAACGGGCTTACTTGGCCGCGCCCGCCGGGGCTGCGCCTGCGCCGAGCGTCAGTTTGCCACCCTTCGAATTAAGATAGGCAATCACGTCGGCGCGCTGCTTGGCGTCGTCGAGGCCGGCAAACGTCATCTTGGTACCGGTGGCGAACTTGGCCGGGCCAGCCAGCCATTGGTCGAGCGTCGCGGCATCCCAGTTGCCCTTGTGCGCTTTCAGCCCGTCAGAGAAGGCAAAACCGCCGCGGCCTTCGGCGATCGCATCGCCGGCAATCGCGTAAAGATTGGGACCGATGCCGTTGGCGCCGCCCTGATCGATGGTGTGGCAGGCCTTGCACTTGGCAAAGACCTTTTCGCCCGCGCCCGCATCGCCGACCATGGCGACGGCCGGGGTCGCCGCCGCAGCACCGGCAGCGGGTGCTGCCGAAGCCGCGACCGGTGCGGGCAGAGGCAGGTTCGAACCCTTGGAATTGAGATAGAGGATCACATTGGCGCGATCTTCAGGGCTCGTCAGCCCGGCAAACGACATCTTGGTTCCATCGGCATAGGCCTTGGGATTGGTCAGCCAGGTGTCGAGCGTGGCGAAATCCCACTTGCCGCCTTTGCCCTTGAGCGAATCCGAAAAGGCAAACCCGCCGCGACCCACGCCGACCGCGTCGCCGATCACCGCCCACAGATTGGGGCCGATGCCATTGGCCGCGCCCTGGTCGATCGTGTGGCAGGCCTTGCACTTGGCGAAAATTGCTTCGCCTTTCGCCGCGTCGGCTTTGGCCAGACGGTTGGCGATCGGTTCGACCGCGGTTGCCGCACCACCGGCGGCGTCTTCGACACCGGCAATCGCATAGCCCATTGTCGCCGGGCGTTCAGGCTTGTCGGCCATGAAATAGTGGCTCGACAGGCTGCCCAGCCCCAGCGCAACGATACCGCCGAACAAAGTCCAGCCGGCGATGGTATTGAAACGGTCGTCCATGCCTTTTCCCAAATCCCTGTCGCTGCAAAAATGCCGCAGATACATCCCGTCGCTGTGAAGTGCTCACAAGCCGAGCGAGCATCACCCCTGATTTGCGCCGCACCGCTCTAGTGATCGCTCCGCACCCGCGCAAGAGCCATTGCATGCCCCTTTTTGCACTGCGCAAGTTCGCGCAGCCAGTGCTTGTCGGCAGCCAGCGCTTGTCGTTCGGCGCGCGGGCGCCTAAGCGCGTGGCCCCATGGCCAGTTATCCCGCCCCCGCCCGCGCGCTTGTCGAATCGATGACCGCTGCTGCCGCCGCCGACCCCGACCGCGCGGTCGCCTATCAGGGCGCGCCCGGCGCCAATTCGCATCGTGCCGCGACCGAAGCCGTGCCCGATGGATTGCCGCTGCCCTGTTTCAGCTTTGAAGACGCGCTCGACGCAGTGCGCGAGGGCCGCGCCGGCTCTGCCATCATCCCGATCGAAAATTCGCAGCACGGCCGTGTCGCCGACATCCATTTCCTGCTGCCCGAATCCGGGCTGTCGATTGTCGGCGAAAGCTTTCTCGATATCCACCACTGCCTGATGGGGTTGGGCAAAGGGCCGTTCGCGGCGGCGTTCAGCCATCCCCAGGCGCTTGGCCAGTCGCGGCACTATTTGCGCACGCGAGGGATCACCCCGCTCAGCCACGCCGATACCGCGGGCGCGGCGGCGCATGTTGCCGAAATGGGCGATCCCACGCTCGCAGCGCTCGCGCCCAAAATCGCCGCCGAGCTCTACGGCCTCGATGTGGTGGAAGAAAACGTCGAGGACACGCACGACAACACCACGCGGTTTGTCCGGCTGGCGCGCCAGCCACTCGATCCGGCGGCCTTGACCGGCGAGGCGATCACCACATTCATTTTCGAAGTGCGCAATATTCCGGCAGCGCTTTACAAGGCGCTCGGCGGCTTTGCCACCAACGCGATCAACATGACCAAGCTGGAAAGCTATCAGCAGGGCACCAGCTTTTCGGCGACGATGTTCTTTTGCGATGTGGTCGGCAAACCGGGCGATCGCCCGCTCGATCTCGCGCTCGAAGAACTGGCGTTCTTTGCCAACAACTTGCGCATTCTGGGGACTTATCCGCTCGCGCGCGAACGCGGCTGAGTGATATTGTACCATTTGGGTAGCGCGCGGCGCTTGCCGCTGGCGTGATCCCATGCCAGCATGGCCCATGTGACCCAGCCCGTGCCCACCCCCGGTTCGACGCCTGCAGCCGAGGCGGCGTGGGCCAAAGTCCGGGCGATGGGCGATATCCAGTTCACCCCGCTCAGCCCCAGGCCCGCGCCTGCCACCCCGCCCCCGCAATGGCTGCTCGATCTGATCGCATGGCTGGCCAGGTGGATCGCGTGGCTGGGCCAATGGAGCAGTCCGTTTGGCCGCTGGCTGGTGCAGTACTGGCGCTGGATCGAGATTGGCGTCCCGGTGCTGCTCGGGCTGATCGTGCTGGCGTTGGTGTGGAGCATTTGGCGCGCGCGCGAGGTGCGCAATGCCGCGACTGGCGAAGCGGCCGAATGGCGGCCCGATGCCACCCTCGCGCGCGCACTGCTCGCCGATGCCGACCGGCTCGCGGCCGAAGGGCGCTATGACGAAGCGGTGCATTTGCTGTTGCGCCGTTCGTTCGACGATATTGCCGAAACGCGCCCCGACTGGCTGACCCCGGCCAGCACCGCGCGCGAAATTGCGCGCCTGCCCGCACTGCCGGCATCTGCGCGCGGCGCGTTCGGCGTAATCGCGCGCGAAGTCGAACGCAGCCGCTACGCGCTTGACTCGCTGGCACAGCCCGACTGGGACCGCGCGCGCGCAGCTTACGCGGCATTTGCGGTGCCGCAGCGCGGGGCGCCGGCATGAGCCGCGCCGAAAATCCCGCCGCGTTCGGCACGCGCGGCACGTTTGCGCTGATTGTCGCCGGCTTTGTGGCGTTTCTGGTGCTGCTGGCGTGGCTCGGCACCGGCGAGCAACCCGGCAACAACGGCGGCGCGCATGGCCAGGGCAAAGGTATCGCCGGCTATGCCGCGCTCGCGTCGATGCTCGCCGCCGAAGGCTATCAGGTGGGTTTCAACCGCGCGCCGCAGCACAATGGCGGGCGCGAACTGGTCGTGCTGACCCCTTTGCCCACGACCGAAGCCAAAGACCTGAGCCGGATCATCGACGCGCGGCGCGCCGGGCTCGGGCCGACGATCCTGATCCTGCCCAAATGGATCACCCTTCCGCTCGGCACAGACCCACGCCCGCCGCAGGACGCGGCCGGCAAGGCCTGGGCCCGCGTGTTCGGGCCGCCGCGCGCGCCGCAGGGCTGGACCACCATCATGACCGCGAACACGCCCGCTTGGCCGGGGCTGCTCGATCGCATCGGAGTGCATCTGGGCACGGCCCACAGCACCGCCGCCCACGGCTGGCGCAGCGGTGGTGGCGCCAGCGGGCCGCTGCCCGATGATCACCAGGTGCAATCGGGCGGCGGGTTCGACGATGACGATCATCCGCTGGTGCCGCTGGTGCAAAGCGGCGACGGGCGCGTGCTCGCAGGCTATATCGCCGATGGCGGGGCCTATCCCGGGCTCGACGCGATGGCGGGCGTCGATCCAGCCACGGCAGACGCCATCAGCGACGTCGCTGCAAACGGATATGGCCGGCAGCCGCTGGTGATCGTGTTCGAACCCGATCTGCTCAACAACCGCGGGTTGGCCAACGAGGCGACCGCGCTCAATGCGCAGAAGCTGGTGCTGGCGACGGCGGGGCGCGGGGTGCCGCGCGTGGTGTTCGATCTGTCGCTGGCCGGGCTTGGCGCGCCGCGCAATCTCCTGACGCTGGCATTTTCGCCGCCGTTTCTCGCGGCCACCATCTGCCTGATCATTGCGATGGCCGGGGTGCTGTGGCGCGGCTTTGCGCGGTTTGGCCCGGCGCGCGCCACCGACGCGACCGTGCCAGCGGGCAAACTCGCGCTGGTCGCGGGCGGCGGCGCGCTGCTGTTGCGCGCGCGGCGCCACCATCTGATCGCCGGACCTTATGCCGATGCCGCGCGCGAACGGCTGATCACCGCGCTCGGTCTGCCGCGCCGCCGCCCTGTGGCGGAAACCGATGGCGCGATCGAACGCATCCAGCGCAGCGTGGCGCCCGATACCGCGCCGTTTGGCGAAGCGGTCGCCAGACTGGCCGCAGCCACCAGCCCGGCGGCGATTGCAGCCGAAGCAGCGCATGTGCATCACATCGAAACGACGCTGGCGCATGCCAGCCGAAAAGGGGGATCATGACACCTGATGACTTGCGCGCGCTTGGCCGTGCGATCCGCGACGAAGTGGCCAAGGCGATTGTCGGGCAGGATACGGTAATCGATCACTTGCTGATCGCGCTGTTTTCGGGCGGGCACGTGCTGCTCGAAGGCCCGCCGGGCACCGCCAAGACACTGCTTGCGCAATGCTTCGCCGCCACTTTGGGCCTCGATTTCGGGCGCATCCAGTTCACCCCCGATCTGCTGCCGGGCGATATTCTCGGCTCGAACCTGTTCAATTTCCAGACCAGCCAGTTCACGCTGACACGCGGGGCGATTTTCTGCGAGCTGCTGCTCGCCGACGAAATCAACCGCACCCCGCCCAAGACGCAGGCCGCCCTGCTCGAAGCGATGCAGGAACGCCGCGTGACGCTCGATGGCGTGGCGCATGCGCTGTCCGACCGTTTCACCGTGATCGCGACGCAAAACCCGATCGAAAGCCAAGGGGTCTATCCGCTGCCCGAAGCGCAGCTCGACCGCTTCCTGTTCAAAGTGCTGGTCGACTATCCCGCTGCCGACGAGGAAGCGCGCATTGTCACGCGCTATGCGCAAGGCCACCGCACCCCGCGCCTCGCTGAACTGGGGATCGGCGCGGTGACCAATGCCGAACAGCTGAGCGCGGCGATCGCCGCCACCGGGGCCGTGACGCTCGCTGACAGCATTGTCGATTATGTCGTGCGGCTGGTGCGCGCGACGCGCGACAGCGGCGATCTGGTGTCGGGTGCCAGTCCGCGCGCCGCAGTGCTGCTGGCGGGCGCGGCACGCGCGCGCGCGGCGCTCGACGGGCGCAATTATGTCGTGCCCGACGATGTCAAGGCGCTGGCAACCGCGGTGCTGCGCCATCGCCTGCTGCTGTCGCCGGCCGCCGAAATCGAAGGCCGCGCGATCGAAACGATTGTCGCCGATCTGGTCACCCGCACCGAGGCGCCGCGCTGAGGATGGCCATGTGGCCCACCTTGCTGCGCTGGCGCCGGGCCGCGCTGGTGCCCAGCCCGCGCGCGATCCGGCTGCTGGTCGTGCTCGCGGTTGCGTCGCTGGTGGTGGCGGCGTTCGCGCCGGGGGCCTGGACGGTGGGCCCGGCGGCGGGTGGCGCGCTGGTGCTGCTGGTGCTCGCCGACGGGCTACTGGCGGGCGGCATGGTCGCGTTTCGCGTCGCGGCACCCGGCGATGGCGAAGTGGGCGAGGCGCTGGCGATCACGGTCGAGGCGCACCTCGCGCGCCACGGCGCGTGGACGCGGCCGCGCGTGGCGCTGGCCACCGACCCGCGGCTGTGCCCCGGCGGACGGCTCGATCTGGCGCTGACGCCGGCCGCGGCGCGCGACGGGCAGTGGCACGGCGTCGCCGACCCGGCGCCGACGCGGCGCGGCACCGGGCACATCGCGCAAGGCTGGCTGCGCTGGCAGGGGCCGCTCGGTCTCGCGCATCGCCAGCGCCGAACGGCACTGGGCGCGGTGGTGCGCGTGTGGCCCAATCTGGCACCGGCGCGCGGCAAGGCGTTGCAGATATTCCTCCGCGATGCGGCGTTCGGGCTGATTGCGCGGCGCATTCGCGGCGATGGCAGCGAATTCGAGGCGCTCGCCGAATACCAGCCGGGCATGGACCGGCGGCGGATCGAATGGAAAGCCTCGGCGCGCCACGCACGGCTGCTGGCGCGCGAACACGAAGTCGAACGCAACAACCAGATCGTGCTCGCGTTCGATTGCGGGCAGGCGATGTGCGAGCCGATCGCCGGGCTGGCGCGGATCGATCGCGCGGTGACCGCAGCCCTCACCACCGCCTGGGTCGCGCTCAAGGCCGAAGACCGCGTCGCGCTGTTCGGCTTTGCCGCCAAGCCGCTGGTGATGAGCCCGTTCGTCACCTCGCCGCACCAGTTCCGCCGTTTGCAGGAAGCCGCCGCAGCGCTCGATTACACCGCCGACGATGCCAATTTCACGCTGGCGATGGCAACGCTTGCGACCCGGTTGCAACGCCGTTCGCTGATCGTGGTGTTTGCCGATTTCAGCGATCCGACCGGTGCTGAACTGATGATCGAAATGTGCGCCAGACTGGTCCAGCGGCATCGCGTGCTGTTCGTGGTGATGCGCGATGAAGATCTCGACCGGCTGGCTTCGGCCGCGATCGGCGGCCCTGGCGATGTCGCGCGCGCGGTTGTCGCACAAAGCCTGATCCGCCAGCGCGCGCTGGTGCTCACCCGGCTGCGCCAGGCGGGCGTGCGCGTGATCGAAACCCCGTGGGAAGCGATCGGCACGCGCCTGCTCGAGACCTATCTGGCGATCAAGCGCGAGGGCAGCATCGGATGAGCACGCTTTCCAGCTGGTTTTCCAGACGCGATGACGCGGCGATTGCGGCGGCCGAACAGGCGACCCTCCGCTCCGACCGCTTCCGGCTCGAACGCGAGGCAGATTGGCGGCGGCTCGAAGCGATCGTGGTGCGGATCGAGGCGGGGCGGATCGGCGCGATCAGCGATGCCGATCTGATGGCGCTGCCGGTGCTCTATCGCATGGTGGTCTCGAGCCTTGCGGTCGCGCGCGACACCACGCTCGATGCGGCCACGCTCGCTTATCTCGAAGGGCTGGCGCAACGTGCGTGGTTTGTCGTCTATGGCCCCGAACTCGGCTTTCGCGGCTGGGCGCGGCGCTTTTTCGGCGGCGGGTGGAGCGCTGCGGTGCGCGCGATCGGGCCCGACATCGCGATCACGCTCGCGCTGATGGTCGCGGGCACGGTGATCGGCTGGCTGCTCGTTGCGGGCAATCCCGACTGGTATTATGCGCTCGTGCCGGCCGAGCCCGGCGATGTGCGCGTGCCGGGCGCCAGCCGCGCCGCGCTCTATCAATCGCTGTTCGGCACCACGCATCGCGAGGCTTTTTCGGTGTTTGCCGCCTATCTGTTCAGCAACAACGCACAAGTCTCGATCCTGTGCTTCGCGCTCGGCTTTGCCTTCGGGCTGCCGTCGATCCTGCTGGTGATCCACAACACCGCGCCTTTGGGGGCACTGTTGTGGCTCTATCACGGGCAGGGGCTCATGCTCGAACTGATCGGCTGGCTGTCGGTGCATGGCACGACCGAACTGTTCGCGCTGATGCTGGCGGGCGCCTCGGGCATTCACATCGGCCGCTCAATGGCCTTTCCCGGGCAACGCGCGGTGCTCGATGCGGCGGCCGAAGCGGGGCGACGCACCGCGACGGTGATGACCGGGGTGGTGCTGATGCTGGTCGTCGCCGGGCTGCTCGAAGCTTATGCGCGCCAGCTGATCAACGCGACCGCGCCGCGGCTCGCGCTGGGCGGCGCGATGCTGGTGTGGTGGCTGGTCTATTTCTTCGCCTTTGGCAAAGCCGGGGAGCGCCGCTGATGGCATGGTGGCCCCGCCGACGCGGCGCACGATCCGGGCAAAGCGCGCAAGACCGGCGCCAGCGGGTGATCCTGACCGCCGAGGGCCTGCGGCTGCCGCTGACACTCGCGATGACCAGCGCGCGCCTCGGCGCGTTGCTGATCGATCTGTCGATCATCATGTTCGGGCTCTATGCCGCTGTGCTGCTGATTTTGCTGATCGCCTGGGCAATCGGCATCGACAAGCTCGACAAGACCCCGGGCAGCCCCGCCAGCGAGATGATGGAAGCGCTGGCCGTGATTGGCATCATCCTGGTGTTTCTTGCGCGCAGCGCGTGGTTCCTGTGGTTTGAACTCGGCCCGCGCGGGGCCACCCCGGGCAAGCGGCTGGTCGGCATCCGCATCGCCGCTCGGCCGGCGCGCGATGGCAGCGCGGCGCGGCTGACCGCCGAGGCCGTGATCGCGCGCAATCTGCTGCGCGATATCGAACTGTTCATGCCGGTGGTGTTCGTCGGCGGCGCGGTCACGGCCGGGACCGATACCACGCTCGCAGGCTGGGCCGCGCTGGTGTGGTTCGGGGTGTTTGCGCTGTTTCCATTCTTCAACCGCGATGGTTTGCGCTGCGGTGATGTGATCGCCGGCACATGGGTGGTCGAAACCCCGCGCCGCAAGCTCGGCAGCGCGATGTCGGTGGGCCAGGGCGCGCGCAGCGTAAGCATGGTGACCGGCGCGCAATACCGCTTCAGCGAGGCGGAACTGGCGGTTTACGGCGAATACGAGCTGCAAGTGCTCGAACGCGTGCTGCGCGACAACCGCGACGATGCGCTGGTCGAAGTCGCACAGGCGATCTGCGCCAAGATCGGCTGGACCAGCGGCGGGGGCGACGAACGCGCCTTTCTCGACGCCTATTACACGCAGCTGCGCGCGCGGCTGGAAGTGGGCATGCGCCTGGGCCGACGCAAGGCAGACAAACACGACGGGGGTACGGCGCCCCCCGTCGTGTGAGACATCAATCGCGGAATTTCAGCTGGCGCAGCAGGAGCGAGCCAACCTGGTGGCGGTATTTCGCGCGACCGGCGGATTCGGCCTGTTCCTGCGCGATCGTCGTCTGCATCGCCGCCTGGAACGCGGCTTCGCGCTTTTCGGTCTCAGCCGGATCGGCAAACCGCGCGAAGCGGGTCACCAGATAGAGATCGGGTTCGCCCTGACGCTTGTTGACGTTTTCGAGAATTTCGAAGCCGGTGATCCAGCCCTGCTTCATCGCGAATTCCTCGGTCTTGCGATAGATCCCGGTCAGGTGCTTGGCGTAATCGAGATCGTGCCCGTCATCGATGGCAATCCCATCGACTTGCACGAAATCGCCTTCGACAAACGGATACTGATCGGCGTGCGCGGCAAGCGGGATCGCGGTCAGCGAAAGCGCGGCAAACGCCGCAAACGGTTTGAACGACATGGGATCGGCCCCTTTTCAGACGGTGCGATGGTGCGCAAACCACAGGTCCCCCCGATGCTTGCGCGGGTGATTGCTGTCGGAGGCCGGTACAACCCGTTATTCGACTCGAACGCCTAGGCGCGATCAAGCTGCGCCCCGCGCGGCGGTGCGTCAATCGTCGCCAAAAATGCGCACTTCGTGCAAACCGGTGCTGTCGGCGCGCGCGCGGAACATGCCGGGTGTGGTGAAAGCCAGCGCGGTCTCGCCCGCGGGCGTTACCACGATCACCCCGCCGATCCCGCCCAGCGTGCCGATTTCGGCAAGCACGGCCTGCGCCGCCTCGCTGGCACCGGTGCCCGCCAGGCGCATGCGCGCGCAGATTTCGTGCGCAGCGCCCGCGCGGATGAATTGCTCGCCCGACCCGGTGCAGCTGACCGCGCCCGCGCGATCGTCGGCATAAGTCCCCGCACCGATCAGCGGCGAATCGCCAATCCGGCCCCAGCGCTTGCCGGTAAGCCCGCCGGTCGATGTGGCAGCGGCAACATGGCCGGCCGCGTCGCGCGCCACCGCACCGACCGTGCCGTATTTCATCCCGGCATCGAACCAGCCGTGTTGGCGCGCTTTGAGCTCTTCGAGCTGGCGCCAGCGTTCGGGGGTCGCGAACCAGTCGGGATCGACTTGCTCGATGCCATGGTCGCGCGCGAAATCGTCGGCCCCCGGCCCCGACAGGAACACGTGCGGGCCCGCTTCCATCACCGCGCGCGCCAGCCGCACCGGGTTCCGGGTGTGCGTGACCCCGGCAACCGCGCCCGCCGCGCGCGTCTCGCCCGCCATTACCGCGGCGTCGAGCTCGTTGGTACCGTGATACGTGAACACCGCGCCGCGCCCGGCGTTGAACTGCGGATCGTCTTCAAGTGCCACCACTGCGGCGGTCACCGCATCGAGCGCGCTGCCTCCCGCTTCGACCACCGCGCGCCCTGCCGCCAATGCGCTGGCGAGCCCGGCTTCGTGCGCCGCAATCGCACCCGTGTCGAACGTGTCGCGCGTCATCGAACCGGCGCCGCCGTGGATTGCGAGCGACCAGCGTATTTCGGAAGTTGCATCGGCCATGCCTGGCGCGATACCAACAATGCCACGGAGGAACCATGCCCGATCTGCGCATTATCGAAGACGATCTCTCGGGCGAGGCGATCCGCGCGCTGGTGGCACTGCATCTGTCGGGCATGCACGATCACAGCCCGCCCGACAAAGTCCACGCGCTGCCCGTGGCAGCGCTGTGCGCGCCCGATGTGACCTTCTATTCGGCCTGGGCGGGCGACACGGTGGCGGGGATGGGCGCGATCCGCATGCTGGCGCCCGATCATGGCGAGCTGAAATCGATGCGGGTCGCCCCCGAATTCCTGCGCCAGGGCGTGGGCGAGGCGATCCTCGTTCGTTTGCTGAACGTTGCCCGCGCACGCGGATTTACGCGCGTGAGTCTGGAAACCGGGCGCACCGAGGCCTTTGTTCCGGCGATCGAACTTTATCGCAAGCACGGCTTCGTCGCATGCCCGGCATTTGCCGACTATGTCAGCGATGGCTTCAGCCAGTGCCTGACGCGCCTGCTTGCGTGAATGCGCCAGACCTGCCCGTTCAGGCAATCGAAAAGGAGCCGGCGAGAAGGTGCTGGTCTTTGCGACAGCACAGGTTAACCTTGCGTCGGGCAGAGCGTTGTCAATCGCCGATGACCAGCTTGCCGGCCAGCGGCGCGCGCCACCAAGGAGACAGCATGCTTCAAATTACCACCGCCGGGTTGCGGTTCGCCCGCCGCCCGATGGCGCTTGCTGTGGCGGTCTGGCTGGCTGGCACCTCGGCGCATGCCGCCGACAGCGCCAAGCAGGCCTGCCTGCCCGATGCCAAACGCCTGTGCCCGGCCGAAATCAAAATGCTCAGCCGATCGAAAGTGCGCGCCTGCCTGATTGCGCATATCGATCAGACCGGGCCGATCTGCCACGATTTCATGGTCAAGGCGCGCGCGCAGGCGCTGGCTGGCCACGCAACCGATCCTTCAACGCAATGATCGCTGCCCGCCTGCTTGGCCTTGGGCGCGCCAATCCTCCGCACGATCTGCCACAAGATCTCGCCCGTGACTGGGCGCGCGAGCACTTTGCCGATCGCTTCGCCGCGTTCGAACGCATGACCCCGGTGTTTGCCAATGCCGGCATCGCGCGGCGCCAGATTGCCATGCCGGTCGAATGGTATCTGCAACCGCAGGACTGGGCGACGCGCACCGCGGCCTATCGCGCGGTGGCGCGCGCGCTGTTTGTCGAGGCCGCGCACGATGCGCTGGCCGATGCGCAGCTGGCGCCCGAACAGATCGATATTGTCGTCACCGTCTCGTCCACCGGGATCGCCACGCCCAGCCTCGAAGCGCTCGCGCATGCCGAGCTTGGCTTTCGCGCCGATATTGTGCGCGTGCCGGTGTTCGGGCTTGGCTGCGCGGGCGGGGTCAGCGGGCTGGCGCTTGCCGCGCGGCTGGCAGCGGCGCAACCTGGCGCGCGCGTGCTGGTGGTGGCGGTCGAACTGTGTTCGCTGTCGTTTCGCGACGACATGCTGAGCAAGGCCAATATCGTCGCAACCGCGCTGTTCGGCGACGGTGCGGCGGCGGCCGTGCTCTCGACCGAGGGACCGGCGCAAGTGGCACTGGTCGCGGCGAGCGAGCACTTGTGGCCCGAAACGCTCGACGTGATGGGCTGGGATGTCGCGCCACACGGCTTCGGCGTGATCTTCGCCCAGTCGATCCCCGCGCTGGTATCGCGACATTTGCGCGATGCGCTGGCGGGTATTTGCGCGCGGCTGGCGATCGCGCCACAGGAAATCGGGCGCTTCGTGTGCCATCCGGGCGGGGCCAAAGTGATCGAGGCGCTCGAAAAGAGTCTCGATCTTGCTGCGGGCACGCTCGATGCCGAACGCGCGGTGCTGGCCGACCACGGCAATATGTCGGCGCCGACCGTGCTGTTCGTGCTGCAAAAACTGCTCGCCGACCGTGCGCTGCCGCGCGATCGCGCGAGCATGATGCTGGCACTCGGCCCCGGCTTTACACTCAGCGGCGCGCTGATGGTGCCGGCTGCATGATCGCCGAAGCGGCGCTGGCTTATGTCACGCTCGCGCGGCTGGTCGAAATGCGTGTGGCGCGCGTCAACACCGCGCGGCTGATCGCGCAGGGCGGCCACGAAGTCGCGGGCGGGCATTATCCGGCGATTATCGCCATGCATGTGGGCTGGCTCGGCGCGTTGTTCTGGTTCGCGCCGGGGCGGGCGGTCGCGGCGGGCTGGCTGGCGGTGTTTGCGGCGCTGCAACCGCTGCGGATCTGGGTGATGGCAACGCTCGGGCCGCGCTGGACGTCGCGGATTATCGTCGTGCCGGGCGAAACGCTGGTGCGCCACGGGCCCTACCGGTTTATGGCGCATCCCAATTATGCCATTGTCGTGGGTGAAGTCGCCAGTCTGCCGCTGGCGTTCGGATTGGGGTGGATGGCGCTGGGCTTTTCGATTGCAAATGCGGTGATGCTGACCATCCGGATTCGCGCCGAGGACGCGGCGCTGGCCGCTGCCCGGTGAGCATGCCGCGTGCCACACCGCTCGTGTGGGTCGGGTTCGCGCTGATGTGCGTGGCCCTGTTCATGTCGGTGCTCGATGTGCAGATCGTGCTCACCGCGCTGCCGACGATCCAGCGCGCGCTGCGCATCGATGCCGATGCGATGAGCTGGGTCCAGACCAGCTATCTGACCGCCGAAGTGATTTCGATCCCGCTGTCGGGGCTGCTGACCCGCGCGCTGAGCTTGCGCGGGTGCCTTGTGCTGGCGGTGGCGGGGTTCACACTGGCCTCGCTCGCGTGCGGCATGAGCACCGGGTTTGCCATGCTGATTGTCGCGCGCGCCGTGCAGGGGCTGTTTGGCGGGGTGATCATCCCGTGCGTGTTCAGCGCGGTGTTCCTGCTGTTCAGCCCGCGCGACGAACCGGTGGCGACCGGCATGGCAGGCGTCGCGGCGATGCTCGCGCCCACGCTCGGCCCCTGGCTGGGCGGCTGGCTGACGGTGCACGCGGGGTGGCCGTGGCTGTTTTTCATCAATCTCGCGCCGGGGATTGTCGCGGTTGCGGGCATGGCCTGGCTGCTGCCGCGCGACCGCGCCATGCCGCACCTGCTGCGCGATCTCGATCGCGCCGGGCTGGTGTTGCTGGCGCTGGCGATGACCGGGATCGAAGTGGGGCTCAAGCAGGCGCCGCAAGCCGGCTGGATCAGCCTGCCCACGCTGCTCCCCGGGCTGGGCGGATCGCTGCTGTTTGCGCTGTTCATCGCGCGTTGCTGCGCCGTGCGCGCGCCGCTGGTTGAACCCGGCGTGCTGGGCGACTGGCGCGTGGCGCTGGGCACCGGGTGCAACGCGGTGCTCGGCGCGACCTTGTATGGCTCGACTTATCTGATGGTGGTGTTCCTCGGGCTGGTCCGCGGGCTCGATGCCTTGATGATCGGCCAGACCGTCATCCTGACCGGTGCGGCGCAACTGGTCAGCGCGCCGCTCGCGGTCTGGGCCGAAAAGCGCGTGCCGGCGCTGCCGTTTTGTCTCGCCGGGTTTGCGCTGTTTGCGCTCGGCTGCTGGACCGATGCGGCGCTCACCCCCGACAGCGGGTTTGCCGCGCTGTTCTGGCCGCAAGTGCTGCGCGGCGCTGCGCTGATGGTGTGCATTCTGGGCACCACGCGGCTTGCGCTCGGGCACTTGCCCACCGACGCGGTGGCCAATGCCAGCGGCCTGTTCAATCTCGCGCGCAATCTGGGCGGCGCGCTCGGCATCGCGCTGATCGACAGCCTGCTTTATGGCCAGACCCCGGGGCGCGTAAGCGCGATCATTGCCGCCTTGCGCCATGGCGATGTCGCGGTGGCCAGTGCGCTGCACTTGCCGATCGACGATTTTCTGGCGATGCACGACCAGCCGCTTGATGCCGATACGCGCGCGCTGCTCCAGCCGCTGATCGGGCATCTGGCACTGGCGGGATCGATCAACGCGATCTGGGTGCTGCTGGCACTCGCCAGCCTGCTGCCGGTGGTGGCTTGCGGCGTGCCGCTGCTCCGCCACAGGCGCTGACCCAAAGGCGCTGACGATGCCGGCAGTAGAACCGCCGTTGCTCGAAGCCGGGATCGAGCGCCATCGCATGGGCGATCTCGAAGGCGCCGCGCGCTGTTACCAGCGTTTCCTGCAAAGCAATCCCGATCATGCCGGGGCCTGCCACTTGCTGGGGCTGGTGCATGCACAAGCGGGCGAGCGCGCCAATGCGCTCGTGCTGCTCAACCGTGCTCTCGCGCTCGATCCGTATCTGGTCGAGGCGCATTGCGACCTTGGCGATCTGCATGTGAAGCTCGACGATCCCGAACAGGCGGCCGCGTGCTTCCGCTGCGCGACAACCGCCGATGCCGGTTCAGCCAGGGCCTGGAGCCGGCTTGGCATTGCCGAGCAGATGTGCGGCAACCACGAGCGTGCCATTGCGGCCTGCCAGTGCGCGCTGGCACTCGAGCCCGGGCGGATCGATGCGCGCTACACGCTGGCGTGCGCCTTGCGCGACGCGGGCCAGCTCGACGCGGCGGTTGCCGCCTTTCGCGAGACGCTCGATCGCAATCCGCGCCATCCCGAGGCCCGGCCGGCGCTGGCCGAATGCCTCGCGCGACTGCAGACCCGCGAGGCATAAAAAAGCCATTATATGCCCGGGGCCAGCCTCGCCAAATGCCCTCCCCCTCAGGGG
>CAITOD010000289.1 GCA_903893935.1 uncultured Sphingomonadales bacterium | reverse complement strand
TCACCGAACATTCCAGGTGCCAGCCAGGCGCGCCGCGGCCCCACGGCGAATCCCAATCCATCTGGCGCGATTCGCCCGGCGGCGTCTTGCGCCAGATCGCGAAATCGGCGGGGTGGCGCTTGCCTTCGACTTCGTCGATGCGGCCGGCGCCCTCTTCGGTCTGCGCGCGCGCCAGCCGGCCATAGTCGGCCACCGACCCGACATCGAAATAGAGCCCGCCGGGCAGCAGATAGCAATGCTGGTCGGCGATCGACTGCGCAAACGCGATCATCTGCTCGATATAATCGGTGGCAATCGACCACTGCGCCGGCTGGCGGATGTTGAGCGCGGCGATATCGGCCCAATAAGCCTCGGTATAATGCCGCGCGATGTCCCAGATCGATTGCGCGCGCGCGGCGGCGGCGGCTTCCATCTTGTCTTCGCCCTGGTCGGCATCGTCGGTCAGGTGGCCGACATCGGTGATGTTGATCACATGGCGCAGCGCATAGCCTTTGTATGACAGCGTGCGCCCGAGCACATCGGCGAACACATAGGCGCGCATATTGCCGATGTGCGGATAATTGTAGACCGTCGGCCCGCACGTATAGACCCGCGCTTCACCCGGATGGATCGGCCGGAACGGCTCCGGCGCGCGCGTCAGGCTGTTGAACAGGACAAGGGGGCGTTGCTGGGTCATGCCACCGGCCTTGCCCCGGTCACAAGCACAGCGTCAAGCCCGCTCCTTGCCCGTTCGCCACGAACTGAAGTTGGCAAACCGGGGACATTGCCGTCAGTCAAAGCCCGCAAACGTAACCGCCTCGTCCAGCGGCGCACGCGCCACCGGAAAGCGATTGATCGCCGCACCGGGATCGCGATAGCCGATCGCCATGCCGCAGAAGAAGATGTGATCATCAGGAATTGGCACCACACCGCGCACTTGCGCCTGATAGACCGCCCAGGCTTCCTGCGCGCACGAATCGAGCCCTGCTTCGCGCAAAAGCAGCATTACCGTCTGCAGCCACATGCCGACATCGGACCATTGCGGCGGGCCCATCAACCGCGGCATGTGCACCAGCATCAGCACCGGCGCTTCGAACGCGCGGAAATTGGCGGCGAATTGCGTGAGCCGGCCCAGCTTGTTGTCGCGCGGAATCCGGAGCGCGGCATACATCGCCTCGCCCACGCCGAACCGCCGCTCGGCATAGACGCCGGCCAGATCGGGCGGATAGATCGCATATTCGGGCGCATGCGCCGCGCGACCCTGCGGCAGCACCGCCGCAACTTCGGAGAGTAGCCGCGCCAACGGCGCACCCGTCAACACATGCGCGTGCCACGGCTGGAGATTGCCGCCCGAAGGCGCGCGCTGCGCTTTTTCGAGCACTTCGCGCAACACGCGCGGATCGACCGGATCGGGCAGAAACCGGCGGATCGAGCGACGGCTGGCGACAGCAGCGGAAACGGTGGACGATGCGGGTTCGGTCATGCGATTTAAGTGACCGGTTAACGCCTTGGCGTCAATCGTCCTCGAACAGATCGGCCAATTGCTCGACAATCGTGCCGCCCAGCTGTTCCACATCCATGATCGTCACCGCGCGGCGATAATAGCGGGTGACATCGTGGCCGATGCCGATCGCCACGAGCTGCACCGGCGATTGTTTTTCGATACAGTCGATCACTTTGCGCAAATGCTGTTCGAGATAGCCCGCACTGTTGACCGACAGCGTCGAATCGTCTACCGGC
>CAITOD010000288.1 GCA_903893935.1 uncultured Sphingomonadales bacterium | reverse complement strand
CGGGTGGCGGGGTCACTTCGTGGCCGCAATGGTGACACGCCAGTCGCCGCGACAGCCGGTGCTCGACCAGCCAGGCGGCACAATTGGGGCAGCAGAAGCGATAGCCGCAGGCGCGGCACAAAGTAAGCGGCGCATAGCCGCGCCGGTTGAGGAACAGCAGGCTCTGTTCGCCGCGTTCTGCGCGCAGCTTCAGCGCCGCGACCAGTTGCGGGGCCAGCCAGCGGCCGCGCTCTGGCCGGTCTTCGCGCAAATCGACAATGCGGATCTGCGGCATTTGCGCCGCGCCGAACCGGTCGGGCAGCACCAGCCGCTCGTATTTGCCGGCATCGGCCATCGCCAGGCTTTCGAGCGCGGGCGTGGCGCTTGCCAGCACCACCGGCACCGCTTCGAACCGCGCACGCATCACCGCCACATCGCGCGCGTTGTAGCGCACGCCATCGTCCTGCTTGAACGCGATCTCGTGCGCTTCATCGACCACGATCAGGCCAAGATCGGCAAACGGCAGAAACAGCGCCGAGCGCGCGCCCACCACCACTTTTGCGCCGCCGAGCCCGACCTGGCGCCAGGCACGCCGCCGTTCAGACGCCTTGAGCCCCGAATGCCACGCCACCGGCGCCGCACCGAAGCGCGCCTCGAAGCGCGCGAGGAAATTCTGCGTCAGTGCGATTTCGGGCAGCAGCACCAGCACTTGCCGGTCCATCGCCAGCGCGGCGGCAATCGCTTCGGCGTATGTTTCGGTCTTGCCCGATCCGGTGACGCCGTCGAGCAGGAACGGTGCGAAGTGCCGCGCGCGCACCGCCGCGACGATCCGCGCGGCTGCATCGGCCTGCCCGGGGTTCAGGTCCGGCACCGCGTGGTCGGGATCGGGGTGGGGGTATGCGCGGTCGCTGTCGACGCGCACTGCCTCGAGCAACCCCGCGCCGACCATGCCGCGCAGCACCGCGTCGGACACGTTGGCAATGGCTGCCAGTTCGCGGATGGTCGCTTGCGCACCGGCCAGCCGCTCGACCGCTTGCGCGCGTTGCGGCGTCATCCGGCCTCCATCGGCACCGGTCAGGCGGTATTCGGTGATCACCCCGCCACCCTGCAGCGCCGCACCGCTCGACAGCGCCATGCGCGCGACCGATGTCAGCGGCGCGAGGTAATAGTCGGCAGTCCATTCGATCAGCCGGCGCAGCGGTGCGCGCAGCGGCGGCACCGGCAGCACCGACAGCAGCGGGCGCAATTTGGCCAGCGGATAATCGTCACCAGGCAAGCGGCCTTCGTCCCACACCAGCGCAAGGATCTGGCGCGGGCCGAGCGGAGCGAGCACCACGCTGCCGGGTGGCGCTTCCATCCCGGCCGGCACGCGATAGTCGAGCACTTCCAGCCCGGGCGTGAACACGAGGCAGCGGCAACGGGTGGCGGAGGTGGAGGCGGCATTCATCGGTGTGGTGCCGTATAGAAGCGCGATTCCCGCGCGCCAAGCTCAGCGACTGGTTGTTCCACCCCCGCCCGACCGTTTCGCGCATGCTTCGACAGACTCAGCACGAACGAGGGTGGGGGGGATGAGTATGCGTACGAACGGAGTACAGGGATAAAGCGGGCATAAACCGCAGAAGGTTTGCCGCGCGAGTGCCCAATGCCTATAGGGCACCGCAAATCCCCCAAGGACGCGAGGACACCCGCCCATGAAATTTTTTGTCGACACCGCCGACACCGCCGAAATCGCCGATCTGGCGGCCACCGGGCTGCTCGACGGGGTGACCACCAACCCCAGCCTGATTGCCAAAGCGGGGCGCGATTTTCTCGAAGTGACTGCCGAAATCTGCAAGCTGACCGACGGCCCGGTGAGCGCCGAAGTGGTGGCGCTCGATCATGCGGGCATGATGCGCGAAGCTGAAGTGCTGCGCAAGATTGCCGACAATGTCTGCATCAAAGTGCCGCTGACCATCGACGGCCTGAAGACCTGCAAGGCGCTCACCGGCGACGGCACGATGGTCAATGTCACGCTGTGCTTTTCGGCGGCGCAAGCGCTGCTCGCGGCCAAAGCGGGGGCGAGCTTTGTTTCGCCGTTCGTCGGCCGTCACGATGACAACGGGTTCGACGGCATGGCGCTGATCTCGGACATCCGGCTGATTTACGACAATTACAACTATGCCACCGAAATCCTCGTTGCCTCGATCCGCCACGGCATCCACGTGCTCGAAAGCGCGCGGATCGGCGCCGATGTGATCACCGCACCGCCGGCCGTGATCAAAGGCCTGTTCCGCCATGTGCTGACCGAAAAGGGCATCGAAGGCTTCCTTGCAGACTGGGCCAAGACCGGGCAGAGCATCGGCTGATGCCCAACCAGTCAGGGATGCACCACAGCCTTGCGTGACACGACGCCGCTCGACCAGTTTCGCGCCGCCCTTGCCGGGACCGCGCGCGCGCTGGCCGAACAACCCGAGATCGAAGTGGCGTGGACCGCCGATGCGGCGGGGCAGGCGGGCACCGCCTTGCGCGTGCCGATGCCGCCCCGCGCCTTGCCCGCCGCGCAAGTCGCCGAAGCGCGCGGGTTTACCGATTCGATGGCGCTCAAACTGCGGCTGCACAATCCGGCGCTCCACCAGGCGCGCGCGCCGGGCGAGCCGGTGGCGCGCGCGGTGTACGATGCGATCGAGCAAGTGCGCTACGAAGCGCTGGGTTCGGATGGCTACGCCGGGATTCGCGGCAATATCGGTGCGGCGACCGATTTGCGCACGCTCAGCGACCCGATCGCGCGCGCCGCGCGGGCCGAAGACGTGCCGTTGCAGACCGCCGTCGCGCTGCTGCTGCGCGAGGCGCTGACCGGCCAGCCGGTGCCCGACAGCGCGCGCACCGGCACCGATCTGGTGCGCAGCTGGATTACCGCGCGCGCGGGCGACGATTTCGCCGCGCTCGCCGATGCTTTGGGCAATCAAAAGGCCTTTCAGCAGCTTGCGCTCGATCTGCTCGGCCATCTCGATCTGACTGTGCCCAGCGATGCGCCGCCCACCGATTCCGAAGACGATCAAGGCGAGGATCAGGACGAGGGCGAGGAACAGCCGGACGAAGGCGATGACGCCGCCGACCAGTCGCCCAGCGAAATGGCGGGCGAATCCACCGACGGCGGTGAAGATGGCGAGCAGGAGCAGGAACCCGGCGAAGTCGAAGAGAGCGCCGACGCCGATATTGCCGACGATGGCGAAGAAGGCATGCTGCCGACCCGGCCCAACCGGCCGTGGACCGATCTGCCCGATGGTTTCGACTACAAGGCCTATACCGAACGCTTCGACGAAGTGATCGCCGCCACCGACTTGTGCGACGAAGACGAATTGACCCGACTGCGCGCCTATCTCGATGCGCAGATGAAAGGGCTGCAATCGGTTGTGACGCGGCTGGCCAATCGCTTGCAGCGCCGGCTGATGGCGCAGCAGAACCGCTCGTGGGATTTCGACCAGGAAGAGGGCCTGCTCGATGCGGCACGGCTGGCGCGGGTGGTGATCTCGCCCGGCCATTCGCTGAGCTACAAAGTCGAACGCGATGTCGAATTCAAGGACACTTTGGTCACGCTGCTGATCGACAATTCGGGCTCGATGCGCGGG
>CAITOD010000287.1 GCA_903893935.1 uncultured Sphingomonadales bacterium | reverse complement strand
ATGCCGATCAGCAGCACGATGCCGATGATGCCGATCACCCCCAGCCCATAGCCCGACAGCGCCAGCACGATCAGCGCGCCGACGCCCGCCGAAGGCAGCGTGGACAGGATGGTGACGGGGTGGATGAAGCTCTCGTAGAGCACACCCAGCACGATATAGACCACCAGAATGGCCGCGAGCACCAGCACCACTTCGTTCGACAGCGCCGAACGGAACGCCGAGGCCGCGCCCGAAAAATCGGTACTGACCGAGGCCGGCAAGCCGATTTCGCTCTCGATTTTCTCGATCGAACTCACCGCCTCGCCAAGCGAGACCCCGGGCGCGACATTGAAACCGATCGAGGCGGAGGGAAACTGGTTCTGCCGCGACAGCTCGAGCGGCACCCAGCCGGTGCGGATCGTCGCCACCGTGCCCAGCGCCACTTGCGTGTTGCCCGAACCGATCGGGATGTAGAACCGCGCCAGCGCCTGCGGGTCCGACAGCATTTCGGGCGTCGCCGACAGGATCACCCGGCTCTGGCTCGACTGGGTATAGATCGTCGAAATGATGCGCTGGCCAAACGCATCGTACAGCGCGTTGTCGACAGTGAGCGACGACATGCCGAGCCGTGCCGCCGCATCGCGGTTGACATCGATATAGACCGCGCGGCCCTGGCCGAGGCTGGCGGTGTTGACATCGATCAGCGCGGGATCGTCGCGCAATTTGTCGGCGAGTTTGCCCGCCCACAGATTGACGGCATCGGCATCGGCACCCTGCAGCGCAAAGCGATAGGGCGTCAGCCCGGTTTCGGTGTCGATCGTCAGATCCTGCACCGGTTGCAGATAGACCTGCACCCCGGGCACATGCGCTGCCAGATCGGTAATATCGGTGGTGACCGCGGTCAGGTCGCCGCGATCCTCGATCGGCTTGAGATTGATGATCATCCGCCCCTGGTTGAGCGCAGGGTTCTGCCCGTCGACGCCGACAGCCGATGACAGCGAGGCGACGGCAGGGCTTTTCAGCACTTCGGTGGCGACCTGCTGCTGCAACCGCGCCATCTGCGCAAAGCTGACATCGGAACTGGCCACGACCGTGGCGCGCAATTGTCCGGTATCCTGCACCGGAAACAGGTTCTTGGGGATGAACCAGAACAGCGCGAATGCGACCAGCAGGCTGAACGCGAACACGCCCAGCGTGGCGCGCGGCCGGGCAATCACCCAATCGAGCGCGGTGCCATAGCGCTGCGCCAGCCGGTCGAACGCGGTCATCGCCTTGTCCACCACGGTCAGGCGCGTTTCATCGTGATGCGGGCGCAACCAGCGCGCCGCCAGCATCGGCACCACGGTCAGCGCCACCACCGCCGACAGCACGATTGTCACGGCCAGGCTGATCGCGAATTCGCGAAACAGCCGTCCGACCACATCGCCCATGAACAGCAGCGGGATCAGCACCGCGATCAGACTGGCGGTCAGCGAAATGATCGTGAACCCGATTTCGCTGGCCCCGCGCAGCGCCGCATCGAACGGTTTCATCCCGTCCTCGATATGGCGGGCGATATTCTCGATCACCACGATCGCATCGTCGACCACAAAGCCAGAGGCAATGGTCAGCGCCATCAGTGTCAGGTTGTTGAT
>CAITOD010000286.1 GCA_903893935.1 uncultured Sphingomonadales bacterium | reverse complement strand
TTCAGAGGCACGTGACTCTGAACGCGGGTTTGGGGTGGGGGCTCTCCCAGGCGCCGAGCCATGGGGAGAGCCCCCACCCCCGGCCCCTCCCCTGAAGGGGAGGGGAGAAGAGCTGCAATTTTTGCAACTCGGTATACCTTCGCCTCCCGCTTTCGCGGCAAACGCGAAAACGGGATCGGGATCAGGCGGCTTCCTTGCGGCGGCGCAGGAAGTCGAAGAATTCGACGCCTTCGCGCAGGCGGCGCTTCATCATGTCCCAGTCGCGCAGCATTTCACCAACGATCGAGCCGATCTTGCGCGGGCGGAAATAGAAGCGCTTATAGAATTCCTCGACTTTGTCGAAAATCACCGCCGCGGGCAGATGCGGATACGACAGCTGCGCGATCTGGTTGCCATCGTCGGTCAGCAAGTGGTCGGTCCCGTCGAACCAGCCGTTTTCGGTCGCCTGCTTGTAGAGGAACGTGCCCGGATAAGGCGCCGCGAGGCTGACCTGGATGGTGTGCGGATCGATATCCTTGGCGTACTGGATGGTTTCCTCGATCGTTTCGAGCGTTTCGCCGGGCAGGCCAAGGATGAACGTACCGTGGATCACCACGCCCAGTTCGTGGCAGTCCTTGGTGAACTGGCGCGCGACATCGACGCGCAGGCCCTTCTTGATATTGTGCAGGATCTGCTGGTTGCCGCTCTCATAACCGACCAGGAGCAGGCGCAAGCCGTTTTCCTTGAGGATTTTCAGCGTCTTGTACGGCACGTTGGCTTTGGCGTTGCAGCTCCACGACACGGCAAACCCGGGCTTGCCAAAGCCCAGCTTGCCCAGTTCGCGCGCCAGCTCCTCGACGCGCGGGATGGCATCGGTCAGCGTGTCGTCGTCGAAGAAAATTTCCTTCACTTGCGGCATTTCGCGCAAGATATACTGCACTTCCTCGATCACTTTGGGGATCGAGCGGAAGCGGTAATTGTGCCCGGCGATCGTCTGCGGCCACAGGCAGAACGTGCACCGGCTCTTGCACCCGCGCCCGGTGTAAAAGCTCACATAAGGATGGCGCAAATAGCCGCCGAAATATTTCTCGATGGTCAGATCGCGCTTGTAGACCGGCGAGACCATCGGCAGCACGTCCATGTCTTCGATCACCGCGCGATCCTTGTTGCGCACGAACGTGCCATCGGCGGCGCGCCAGGTGATCCCGTCGACTTCGGCAAGCGGCCGGCCTTCGGCAATTTCGACAATCGTGAAATCATATTCCTCGCGCGCGACGAAATCGATCGCGGGGCTGGCAGCAAGGCTCTTGTCGGGTTCGACCGCGACTTTGGCGCCGACAAACCCGATCAGCACATTGGCGTTGCGCGCCTTGATCAGCGCGGCGGTGCGGATGTCCTGGTTGAAGCTCGGCGTCGAGGTGTGCAGGATCACCAGATCGACCGCATCGAATTCGTGCGCGATATCGTCCCAGCCAAGATCGTGCGCGGGCGCGTCGATCAGCTTTGAACCCGGCACCATCGCGGCGGGTTGCGCGAGCCAGGTCGGATACCAGAACGAGCGCACTTCGCGCTTCATCTGATAGCGCGCGCCGGCGCCGCCGTCATAACCGTCGAACGAAGGGGCCTGCAGGAACAGCGTACGCATCATGACGCGGGAATCTCCGGATTGGCCGATATGCGGCCCTGAGCATGCAATTTAAGGCTTGCGCCGCGCCAATCAACCGATCGCACGGTCAGGCTCGCGCAAAACACGACAAAGGTGAGGCAATCGCGCAACGGCAATGTCCACAAGGGGGCGGTGCGCGCGCCCTGCACGCGGTCGGCGACAATGGCAACCCCGCAACGCACCACAAGCGCCAGGGCGACGCATATCAGCGCCGCGCGCGGCTGCAACGGCAGCGCCAGCAGCGCCAGCGGCAGCGGCATCGCGATCACGCCGAGCAGATAGGACACCGGCACCAGATCGCGCACCGTTGCCCCCCAGCGCAGCTCGTGCCGCCACAGCGCGGCAAAATCGGGCTCGGTCGAAGCGTGTGTCACCAGCAATGCGGCAAGCTCGACACCGAGGCCAAGGCCTGCGACCGCTTCGCCCAGCGCATAGTCATCGGCCAGCACATCGGCAAACCGGGCAAAACCGCCGATCTTGAGCAGCGTTTCGCGGCGCAGCGCGATTGTCGAGCCCATGCATGGCCGCGCCATGCCGCCAACGGCGCCAAACACCGCACCGGGCAGGAATTGCCAGCTCAGCCCGGCCGCCGCGACGCGCGACCAGAACCCGGCATCGCCGCGCCCGCAATAGGCGAGCGTGACGGCGCCCACACCGGGGCGATCGAGCGCTGCAAGCAGCGTGGCCAGATACGCGGGCCCGACCGCCATATCGCTGTCGCTCAGCACCACCGTGTCATGCGCGATATGCGGTTGCAGGTTGATCAGATTGGCAATCTTGAGATTCGCGCCATGCGGGGCGGGGTCGATCACCAGATCGATGCGCGCTTGCGGAAACCGGTGTTGCAGTGCTTCGACTGCGGCAATTGCCGGGTCGTCGGCGCGTTGCACGCCGCACAGCAACTGGACCGGGCCGCGATGGTGCTGCGTGAGGAAACTTGCCAGATTGTCTTCAAGCCGCGGCTCGGCGCCATAGAGCGGCTTGATCAGCGTGACGCCTTCTCTGCGCGGCGCTGGCACCGGCCGATGCGCGTAAAACCGCCGCAAAGTGCGCCCGGCGACGACCATGTAAAGCGTGCCGGTCAGGCTCAACCCCGCCAGCGCCCAGCCGAACCCCCCGGCAACAAAGGCCCATGCCCCGATCATGAGCCGCCCTTACGCGCGCGATCTGCGCTTGGGTAGGGGGATGCGTGAGCAAGCATTTCCCTTTCCCCTCATCCGTTCGTGCTGAGCCTGTCGAAGCTTGCGCGCCAATGCCAGCCCCGCGCGCGTGACGGCTCCCGGAACCATCCGTTTCGCGCGTGCTTCGACTGGCTCGGCACGAACGGGGGCAGAAGCGATGAGGATGCCTTGTCTGGCCGCGCCGCTGGTGTATGGGCGCGAGCATGGCTGAGACTGCATCCGTTACTCTGGTCACCGGCGTTTCGGGCTTTGTCGGCTCGGCGGTGGCGCGTGCCCTGGCCGCGCGCGGGGTGGCGGTGCGCGGGCTGGTGCGCGGATCGAGCCCGCGGACCAATCTGGCCGATTTTCGGGGCGAACTGGTCGATGCCGATCTGCGCGATGCGGCGGCGGTGCAACGGGCGATGGCGGGCGTGCAGCATGTCTACCATGTTGCGGCCGATTACCGGCTGTGGGCGCCCGATCCCGAAGACATCGTGCGCAACAACTTGTCGACCACGCGCAATGTGATGGAGGCAGCGCTTGCCGCCGGCGTCGAACGCGTGGTCTATACTTCGAGCGTGGCGACGCTGGTGCCGCGCGACCAGGGCGCGGCGGATGAAACGCGCCCGGCCACCCCGGCGCAAGCGGTCGGCGCTTACAAGCGCAGCAAAGTGGTCGCCGAGCGGCTGGTCGAGGGCATGGTCGCCGAGCGCGGGCTGCCCGCGGTGATCGTATTGCCCTCGACCCCGATCGGCCCGCGCGATGTGCGTCCGACGCCGACCGGGCGGGTGATTGTCGAAGCGGCGAGCGGCAAAATGCCCGCCTTTGTCGATTCGGGGCTCAATCTGGTGCACGTCGATGATGTGGCGCTGGGCCATTTGCAGGCGATGGCGGCGGGCCGCATCGGCGAGCGTTATGTGTTGGGCGGCACCGATGTCATGCTCGGCACGATGCTGGCCGATATTGCCGGCATCGTCGGGCGCCGCCCGCCCACCGTGCGCATCCCGCGCGCACCGCTGTTTCCGCTCGCCTGGATCAACGAACAGATCGCGCGCAGGACCGGTGGCGACCCGTTTCTGACGCTCGATTCGCTGCGCATGGCCAAATACCGGATGTTCTTTTGCTCGGACAAAGCGCGGCGCGAACTCGGCTATGACCCGCGCCCCTATCGCGCGGCGCTGGTCGATGCGATCGACTGGTTCGCCCGGGCGGGCATGCTGCGATGATCGCGGCGGGCGTGGCCGGGCTGTCGCTGGCGGTCTGGCTCGGGCTGATTTTTGCGCACCACGGCTTCTGGCTGTGCCGCGAGCGCGACACGCGCGCCATGCCGGCCGATCCGGCGCAGTGGCCCGCGGTGATTGCCGTGGTTCCCGCGCGCGACGAAGCCGATGTGATCGCGCAAACCATCGGCAGCCTGCTGGCGCAGGATTACCCGGGCCATTTCCGCGTCATTCTGGTCGATGATTCGTCGAGCGACGGCACCGGCGACGTGGCGCGCGCGCTGCCGGCCCGCGCCGGGCAACTCGACGTGCTGACCGGCCAGCCGCTCGCGCCGGGCTGGACCGGCAAGCTGTGGGCGGTCGCACAAGGCGTCGAACGCGCCGGGCCCGGGTCCGCGTATCTGTGGCTGACCGACGCCGATATCGCGCATGCGCCCGATACGTTGCGCATGCTGGTCGCGCGCGCCGAGGCTGGCCAGTGCGCGCTGGTCAGCCTGATGGCCAAGCTGCATTGCACGACGCTCGCCGAGCGCATGCTGATCCCCGCGTTCGTGTTCTTTTTCCAGATGCTCTATCCGTTTGCGCGGGTGAACCGGCCGGGCGGGATCGGCGCGGCGGCGGGCGGCTGCATGCTGGTCCGCCGCGAAGCGCTGGCGGCGGCCGGCGGGGTGGCCGCGATCCGCAACGCGCTGATAGACGATTGCACGCTCGGCGCTTTGCTCAAGCAGCAAGGGCCGGTCTGGCTGGGGCTGACCGACCGGTCGCGCAGCGTGCGGCCCTATCGCGACTTTGGCGCGATTGCGGGGATGATCGCACGCTCGGCCTATACGCAACTGCGCTATTCGCCGGTGCTGCTCGCGGGCACGATTGCCGGGCTGGCGCTGGTCTATTTCGTGCCGCCGCTGCTTGCGCTGTTCGGCACCGGCACCGCGCGCTGGCTGGCCGCCGCGGCCTGGGCGCTGATGGCGCTGGCGTTTCAGCCAATGCTGGCGTTCTATCGCCGTTCGCCGCTATGGGGGCTGGCGCTGCCGGTGATCGCGGCATTTTATGCCGGGTGCACGCTGCTCTCGTTCTGGCAATTCGTGCAGGGACGCGGCGGCACGTGGAAAGGCCGGGCGCAAGCGGTGGTGGCACGATGACGCAAGCACTTGAAGCCGCTGCACCGGGCGTGGTGTCGGGCAAGAACCACACGACCGAGAATTTTCCGGTCGCGAGTTTTCTCGTGCGCGCCGATTTGCGCGCGCCGATCATGGCGTTTTACCGTTTTGCGCGCACCGCCGACGATATCGCCGATGCCCCTGGCGTTGCGGCCGAAACGCGGCTCGGCATGCTTGGCGCGATGCGCGCGGGGCTTGCCGGTGCGGGCGCGCCCGAGGCGGAACACTTGCGCGACGTGATGGCTGAGCGCGCGATCGATCCGGTCCATGCGCAAGACTTGCTCGATGCGTTCGTGCTCGATGTGACCAAGACGCGCTATGCCGATTGGGACGATCTGATTGCCTATTGCCGGCTGTCGGCAATGCCGGTCGGGCGCTATGTGCTCGATGTCCATGGCGAAGACCGGGCGACCTGGGCGGCGTCGGATGCCTTGTGCGCGGCCTTGCAGATCATCAACCACTTGCAGGATTGCGGCAAGGATTACCGCGCAATCGGCCGGGTCTATATCCCGCTCGATAGCGGGCTGAACCCCGCCGATCTCGGCGCTGATCGCGCCACGCCCGGCTTGCGCGCGATCATCGTTGCGCTCGCGCGGCGTACGCGCACGCTGCTCGACCAGGCGGCGGGGTTTTCGGCGCAGATCCGCGACCGCCGGCTGGGCGCCGAAGTCGCGGTGATCCACGCGCTCGCGGTCAGCTTGTGCGATCTGCTCGAAACACGCGATCCGCTGAGCGAGCGCGTGCACCACGGCAAGTGGCAGGCCGCCGCGATTGCCTTGCGCGCCGCACTGCCCCGCCTGTTGAGGTTTGCGCGATGACCGAACCCGCCACCCAGGCTGCCGGCAGCTCGTTCTATGCCGGGATGCGGCTGCTGCCCAAAGCCGAGCGCGAAGCGATGTACGCGGTCTATGCGTTCTGCCGCGTGGTCGATGATATCGCCGACGATCAGCACGGCGATCCGGCCTTGCGCGGCGCGGCGCTCGACCAGTGGCGCCGCGATCTCGATGCGCTCTATGCCGGCCACGCGCCGGGGCAGGCAGCGATGCTCGCCGACGCGGTGCGGCAGTTCAATCTCGATCGCGCCGATTTCGAAGCGGTGATCGACGGCATGGCGATGGATGTCGCGCGCGACATCCAGTGGCCGCAGTGGGACGAACTCGATCTCTATTGCGACCGCGTGGCGGTCGCGGTGGGGCGCCTTTCGGTGCGCATTTTCGGGATGGAGCGCGAGCCCGGCGAGGCTTTGGCGCACCATCTCGGGCGTGCGCTGCAATTGACCAATATCTTGCGCGATATCGATGAAGATGCCGCGATCAGCCGCGTCTATCTGCCTGCCGAGGCGCTTGTGGCGGAAGGGATTGCGCTGACCACGCCGATGGCGGTCGCCGCCGACCCGCGCATCGACCGCGCGGTGCGGCCGCTGGTTGCACGAGCGCGCGAGCACTTCGGTCGCGCCAATGCGCTGCTTGCCGCGCGGCCAATGGGGCACCTGATCGCGCCGCGGCTGATGGAATCGGCCTATTCGGGGCTGCTCGCGCGGATGGAGCGCGTCGGCTGGGCGCCGCCGCGCACGCGTGTGCGGGTCAGCAAACCGGCGCTGTTGTGGGCGATCGCGAAAAACCTGGTCTGGCGGTAGCGCAGTGGCTGCAACATTCGTCCCGACACATGCCGTCACCCCGGATCAGGTCCGGGGTGACGAAGCGCTGATGGTATGACTTTTTCATCCGCGACACCGGGTTTCGCGCAGGCGACGATTGCAGGCGCAGGGCTCGCCGGGCTGGCGGCGGCGGTCGGCCTTGTGCAGGCGGGGCGCACGGTGCGCATTGCCGATGCGGCGGCGCAAGCGGGCGGGCGCTGCCGGTCGTACCGCGATCCGCAACTGGGCCAGGTGATCGACAACGGCAACCATCTGGTGCTCGATGGCAATGGCGCGGTGGCGCGGTTTCGCGCCAGCGTGGGCGCCACCACACCGCTCGCGGGGCACGAACACGCCGATTTTGCCTTTGCCGATCTGCGCGACGGCGCGCGCTGGACAATCCGGCTGAACGACGGCGCGCTGCCGTGGTGGGTCGCCATGCGCAACCGGCGGGTGCCGGGCAGCGGGCTGGGCGATTATCTGCGGCTGGGCGCGCTGTTGCGCGGCGGCGCGGCCGACACGGTCGGTGACCGCATTCGCGCGCACGGGCCGGTGTGGGACAAACTGCTTGAACCGGTGCTGCTCGCGGTGCTCAACACGCCGCCTGCGCAAGGGTCGGCACGGCTGACCATGGCGGTGCTGCGCGAATCGCTGTTGCGCGGAGGCAAAGCCAGCCGGCCGCGGATTGCCGAGCCGACGCTGGCGGCGGCATTTATCGATCCGGCGCTGGCCTGGCTCGCGGCGCGGGACGCGCCAGTCGCACTCGGGCGGCGGCTGCGCGCGATCGGCACGCTTGGCGACCGGGTCACCACACTCGACTGGGGGCAGGGCCCCGAACCGGTCGCCGATGACGAAGCGGTGATCCTTGCGGTGCCGCCCTGGGTTGCGACCGAATTGCTGCCCGGAATTTCGGCGCCGCACGCGTTCCATGCCATCGTCAACGGCCATTTCGCGATTGCTCCGCC
>CAITOD010000285.1 GCA_903893935.1 uncultured Sphingomonadales bacterium | reverse complement strand
CTTATGGCGGGCAAATCCTCGGGCTTTCGGTGGGTGCCACCACCGCGCTGACCGCGCTGTGGGCAGTGGGCATGCTGGCGGGCTTTGCTTATGCCGCGCGCACGCTTGGCGATGGCGGCGAGCCGCACCGGCTCGCAGGGTTTGGCGCGGTCGCCGGGATCGGCGCGTTCCTGCTGGTGCTGTTTGCCGGGCCGCTGCATTCGGTGGCGCTACTCGAAGTGGGCGCCACGTTCATCGGTCTGGGCGGCGGGCTGTTCTCGGTCGGCACGCTGACCGCGGCGATGGCGATTTCCGATGTCGAACGCACCGGGCTCGCGCTCGGTGCGTGGGGCGCGGTCCAGGCGACATGCGCGGGCGTGGCGATCGCACTCGGCGCGTTTGCGCGCGATTTCGTGTCGAGCCTTGCTGCGGCAGGCGATCTGGGCGCCGCGCTGGCGAGCCCGTCGACCGGCTATGGCTTTGTTTACAGCGTCGAAATTGTCCTTCTGCTGGTGACGCTGGTGGCACTCGGTCCACTCGTCCGCAGCGAACCGATGGCGCCCGCCGCCACCCCCACCCGCTTTGGCCTGACCGAGTTTCCGATATGACCAAGTTACCGAGATGAAAGGGGAATTGTGATGCATCCCAATCTGACTGCGGGGATCGATGTCGCCCTGCTCGTGTTCGATGCCTTCGTGCTGTTTTTCATCGGCCTGGTGGTCTACTTGCGCCGCGAAGACCGCCGCGAGGGCTATCCGCTCGAGGATGAAACCACCGGCCGGGTCGATAGCGTGGGCGGCGTGCTGCACACCGCGGCGGTCAAGCGGTTCCTCTTGCCGTTCGGCCACGGCGTGGTGACCGCGCCGGTCCCGCGCACCGAAGGGCGCGAGCCCGTCGATATCGCGGCACGGCGCACCGATCGCTTTCCCGGCGCGCCTTACGCGCCGACCGGCAATCCGCTTGCCGACGGGGTGGGCCCGGCTTCGTGGGCCAACCGCGCCAAGCGGCCCGATCTCGACATGGAAGGTCATCCCCGCATCGTTCCGCTCAACACCGCAACGGGGTATGGCGTGGCGCGCGAAGATTCGGATCTCGCCGGCTGGCCGGTGCTGGGGGCCGATGGCGCGGTTGCGGGCCATGTCCGCACGCTGTGGATCGACAAGGCCGATCGCCTGGTGCGCTATATCCAGCTCGACAGCGAAGGCGGGCCGCTGCTTGCACCGATGATGATGGCTTCGGTCCAGCGCAGCCGCCGCCGCGTGGTGATCGATGCGCTGAACGCCGCACAGTTCGCGGGCGTGCCGCGGCTCGAAGCCGATGACCAGATCACGCTTTATGAGGAAGAGCGCGTCGCGGCCTATTTCGGCGGTGGCTATCTCTACGCCAACCGCGACCGGCAGGAGCCATTCCTGTGAGCGAATACGAAATCGAGCCGATCCGCGGCCTGCCGGGCATGCTGCCGCCGGGCGAGCACATCGTCTGGCAAGGCTCGCCCGACTGGCTGACCTTGGCGCGAACCGCGTTCAGCACCCGGCTGGTGACGATCTACTTTGTGCTGCTCACCGGCTGGGCGCTCGAAAGCGCGTGGGCGCGGCACGGCGGCTATCTCGGGGTGGAAATGACCGCCGGTCTCGGGCTTGTCGGGGTCGCGCTGCTCTATGCGCTGGCGCTCGCCGAAGCGCGCACCACGGTCTACACGCTGACCAACCGCCGCATCGTGCTGCGGATCGGCATTGCCGTGCCCAAATGCATCAATCTGCCGCTGCGGATGATTGGCGCGGTTGATCTTGCCTTGCACCGCGATGGCACCGGCGATGTTTCGCTCACGATTACCGGCCCGGCCAAACTTGGCGTCGCCGCTTTGTGGCCGCATGCCCGGCCGTGGAAAGTGATCGCGCCACAGCCCACGCTGCGCGCGATCCCCGACGCGCTCGCGGTTGCCGACCAGGTCGCGCGCGCCTGCCGCGCGGTCAACCCGCAGGGCAGTGCGGTCGTGACACCATCCCCGGCCGGCCGTGCGCCGGCCTTTGCCGAGGCGGCCAACGCATGAGCACGCACACCCACGCCGACATGGTGCCGCGCAACACGCTGATCACGGCGGGCGCGCTGGTGCTGTTTGCGCTCGCGGCGACGGCAACCGTGCGGATCGCGCATATCCCTGCCGCCGCATCGCCGGTCGCGCTGCGCGCCGCCGATCACATGGTGCCGGTCGAACAGCGCAATTTGCGCTTTATCGATCGCGCCGACGGGGCGGTGGTTATCGAGGATGCCGACAAAGGCAGCAATGCCTCGGTGATCGAACCGGGCCAGAAGACCGGCTTTATCCGCGGCGTGATGCGCGGCCTTGCGCGCGAGCGGCGGATGCACGGGATCGGCAACCAGCCGCCATTCAATCTGACGCTGTGGCCCGACGGCGAATTGTCGCTGACCGATAGCGCCACGGGCCGGTCGATCGAACTGACCGCGTTCGGATCGAGCAACCGCGCCGCATTCATGGCGCTGCTGCCCAGGCCCGGAGTTTCGTGATCATGCTGCGTCGCACCCGGTTCGACACGCCCTGCACGATCGAGCTTGAGCACAGCCACGAGCAATTGTGCGCGCATGTCGTGCTCGCCGATGGCGTGGGCATCGGCCCCGGTGACCAGGTTCACGTCCACGGCGCGCCGATCGCGCTGGGGTTTGGCGAACGCCGCGTGGTCGAACGCATGGCGACGGTGGTGCGCGCCAGCGCGCTCGAACGGCTGTGGACCAAACTGGCCGGGCATTTCGAACTCGCCGAATTGTGGGAAGTAAGTTTCAGCAACGGGAAACTGCCATGAATGCGATGACCCAGATCAAGCCGGGCGCCAATAGCGAACTGATGGCCGCGGCGTGCCAGGACACCATCCTCGCACCGCGCTTTTACACCACCGACTATGCGGCGATGGACCGCATCGATGTCGCTTCGGTGCGCAAGGACTGGGACGCGCTGATCGCCGAAATGGTCGGCGATCCCAACAAGCTGCATTTCAAGCGCACGCAGCCGTTCGTCGGCGTGATCGAAAGCCTGCCCGACGGGCTGCGGCAGGAATTCATCGATTTCCTGGTCAGTTCGCTGACCTCCGAATTTTCGGGCTGCATTCTCTATGCCGAAATCGCCAAGCGGGTCACCAACCCCGATATCAAACAGCTGTTCAGGCTGCTGAGCCGCGATGAAAGCCGCCACGCCGGGTTCATCAACGAAACGCTCAAAGACGCCGGCATCGGCATCGATCTGGGCTTTCTCACCAAAGCCAAGAAATACACCTATTTCCGCCCCAAATTCATTTTCTACGCGGTCTATCTCAGCGAAAAGATCGGCTACGCGCGCTACATCACCATTTTCCGCCATCTCGCAAAGCACCCCGAACTGCGCTTCCACCCGATTTTCAACTGGTTTGAACAGTGGTGCAACGACGAGTTCCGCCACGGCGAAGCCTTTGCGATCCTGCTGCGCACCGATCCCAAGCTGCTGACCGGGCTCAACACATTGTGGATCCGCTTCTTCCTCGTGTCGGTCTACGCCACGATGTATGTGCGCGATCACAATCGCCCGGCGTTCCACAAGGCGCTCGGCATGGAACCGACCGAATACGATTATCGCGTGTTCACGATCTGCTCGGAAATCACCCGCCAGGTGTTTCCCCTGGTGCTCGATACCGATGCACCGGGGTTCCGCCGCGCGATGGAGCGCATGCGGCGGATCGCCGGCCGCATCGACGCTGCCAAAGAGCAGGGCGGTGTGATCGGCGCGATCAAACGCCTGGGGCTGACCGCGGCAGCCGGGTTCACGTTCGCGCAGCTCTATTTCACCCCGGTCAAGCGCAACGTGGCCCCCGCCACGGTGCGGCTGGTTCCGGCGTGGTAACGGCGGCGTGACGCTCCCGCCGCTCCTGTTTGCGCTGGTGATGTGGTTCATCGGCACGGCCGCGATCGTCTGGCTCGACAGCCGGCCGCGCGCGACGTTTGCCACCAGCCTGACGCTTGCCGGGCTCGCTGCGATCGGGGCGATGGCGCTGGTGCATGCGCGCGCAGGCGATGCCACGGTGGCCGGCGCCTATCTCGGCTTTGCCGCCGCGATCGTGATCTGGGGCTGGCACGAAATGAGCTTTCTGATGGGCTTTGTCGCCGGCCCCAATCGCGCCGAATGCCCCCCCGGCGCTTCCGGCTGGCGGCGGTTTTCGGCCGCCACGGCGACCGTGATCCACCACGAACTGGCGATTGCTGCAACCGCGCTCGCGCTGTTTGCGCTGACCTGGGGTCAAGTCAACCAGACCGCGCCGCTGACCTTCCTGCTGCTGTTCGTGCTGCGGCTGTCGTCCAAGTTCAATCTCTATCTGGGCGTGCCCAATCTCAGCGACGAAGTGTTTCCCGAACACTTGGCGTATCTCAAAAGCTATTTTCACAAGGCCTGGTGCAACGCGCTGTTTCCGTTCTCGATCGCGCTGGGCAGTGGCCTTTCGGCGTGGGGCTGGATCGCCGCGCAGCAGGCCGCACCCGGCAGCGGTCTTGCGGCCTGCGGCACGCTGCTCGCCGGCCTCGCCGCACTTGGCGTGGTCGAACACCTGTTTCTGGTCCTGCCTTTGCGCGATGCCAAAATGTGGCAGTGGGCCGCTTCATCTTCAGCAAAAGCGACCGGTGTCGCCATCCTTTATGAGCCAGCGGGGAAGATCAAATGAACTACGAGGCGTTTTTCGAATCCGAATTGGCCAAGCTCAAGGGTGACGGGCGCTACCGCATTTTCGCCGAGCTCGAACGCAAGGCGGGCGCGTTTCCGGCGGCGCAGCAATTCGTCGAACAAGGCACGCGCCCGGTCACGGTGTGGTGTTCGAACGACTATCTCGGCATGGGCCAGCACCCCAAAGTGCTGGATGCGATGCACGAAATGCTCGACCGCTGCGGCGCGGGTGCCGGCGGCACGCGCAACATTTCGGGCACCACGCATGCCCATGTCGAACTCGAAGCCGAACTGGCCGACTTGCATGGCAAGGAATCGGCGCTGCTGTTCACGTCGGGCTATGTGTCGAACTGGGCGGCGCTCGGCACGCTCGGCGCGCGCATTCCCGGCTGCGTGATCCTGTCCGATGCGCTCAACCACGCTTCGATGATCGAAGGCATTCGCCACAGCCGCGCGCCGGTGCAGAAATTTGCGCACAATTCGCCCGAAGATCTCGATCGCCGGCTCGCCGCGCTCGATCCGGCGCTGCCCAAGCTGGTGGCGTTCGAAAGCGTCTATTCGATGGACGGCGATATCGCCCCGATCGCCGAAATCCTCGACGTGTGCGAGGCGCATGGCGCGATGTCGTATCTCGATGAAGTGCATGGCGTGGGGCTTTATGGTCCGCGCGGCGGCGGGGTGGCCGAACGCGAAGGGCTGATGGACCGCGTTACCGTGATCGAAGGCACGCTGGGCAAGGCGTTCGGCGTGATGGGCGGCTATATCGCCGGCGACACCGAGATGGTCGATGCGATCCGCTCCTGGGCCGACGGCTTCATCTTCACGACGTCCCTGCCGCCAGCCTTGACGGCGGGCGCGGTCGCCAGCGTGCG
>CAITOD010000284.1 GCA_903893935.1 uncultured Sphingomonadales bacterium | reverse complement strand
GCGCCGCAGGCCGATGCCGCGCCGGTAGCCGAAGGTATTGTCGTGATCGGTACGCGTCGCAGCGACCGCACCTCGACCAACTCGGCTTCGCCGATCGACATCATCAGCAACAAGGAACTGGGCACGCAAGCCTCGTCCAACCTGCTCGATATCGTCAAGAACATCGTTCCTTCGCTGTACGTGCCGCAGAACGCAATTTCGGATGCCTCGACGTTCGTGCATTCGCCTTCGCTGCGCGGCCTGCCGGCCGACGAAACGCTGGTCATGCTCAATGGCAAGCGTTTCAATCGTTCGGCGCTGGTGCAGGTCTATTCGGGCGGTGACACCGGGCTTGGCTATGGCTCGCAAGGGTCGGATATCAGCTCGATCCCCACGATCGCGGTCAAGAACCTTGAAATTCTGCGCGACGGCGCAACCGCGCAGTACGGTTCGGACGCCATTGCCGGCGTGATGAACTATGGCCTGCGCGACAACGACCACGGGTTCGAAGTCCAGGGTCGTTATGGCCAGTTCGATCGCCACGGCGACGGCAAGAGCTATCAGATTGCCACCAACGCCGGCTTCAAACTCGGCGACAACGGCTTTGCCAACATTTCGGCCGAATACCACAGCGATGGTGAAACCAGCCGCGGCGAAACCCGCCCGACAGCGCTGGCTTATGCTGCAGCGAACCCGGGCAACGTCGGTGCGCTGCCCTATTACCCGCTGCCCGCGCAAGTTTGGGGCGATTCGCCCGTCCACGGCTGGAAAGTGTTGCTGAATTCCGGGATGAACATTTCGGACTCCGCAAAGTTGTACGTTGTCGCGAACATCGCGCACAGCCATGCGGAAGAAAGCTTCAACTATCGCGCTTCGACCGATGCGGGCTCGACCCCACGGGCAAGACGCTGCAAGCGACTTATGCGCCGGGCGATATCGTGCTCTGCGCGCGCAACTTCCTCAATTACAGCCCGACACCCGGCAACGATGCGAACGGGTGCGCCACGACGCAAGACCCCTATTTCCACAATCTCTATCCGGCCGGTTTTACCCCGGTGTTCGTCGGCGAAGTCAACGAACTGTACGGCGTGACGGGCATCAAGGGCGAGATGGGCAAGCTGACGTACGACTTGTCGGTCTCGGCCAGCAAGAACACCTTGAAGCTGTCGATGTACAACTCGCTGAACACTGCGTTCAGCCCCAACAATCCCACCTCTGATCAGCCGTACAACGTCGCCACTCAGACCAGCTTCAACATGGGTGAGACGAACCAGAAAGAAACCGACGCCAACCTTGACCTGACCTACCCGCTCGAAGTCGGTTTTGCGAAGCCGATTACCCTGTCGGGCGGTTTTGAATACCGCAAGGAAACCTATCAGCTCGGCGCCGCAGACTTCCAGGCTTATGCCCAGGGCGGTGCTTCGGGTTATGGCGGTGTCAGCCCCAGCCAGGCCGGCAGCTGGAGCCAGAGCAACGTCGCCATCTACGGCGGCGCTGAAACCGACGTGACGAACAACTGGACGATCGGCACCGCCGGCCGTTACGAGCATTACAACACGTTCGGCTCGGCAACCGTCGGCAAGATCAACACGCGCTATGAATTCATCCCCGGTTATGCGTTCCGCGCGACCGTGGGCACCGGGTTCCATGCGCCTTCGCCGGGCCAGCAGCACAACTCGACGCTGACCACCAACTTCATCAACGGCAATTCGATCCAGACCGGTACTTTCCCGGTCGATAGCGCGATCTCGCAGATCTATGGTGCGAAGCCGCTGACCCCGGAAAAATCGACCAACTTCGGCGTCGGCTTTACCGCCAAGCCGGTGCGCGACCTGTCGTTCACGGTCGATTACTACAACATCAAAGTGCGCAATCGCATTTTCGTGTCCGAGCCCTACAGCATCACCGCAGCAGACCTTGCCGCGAACCCGATCCTGTCAACCGTGGGTGTCGGTGGCAACGTGAGCTACTTCACCAACGGTCTCAACACGTTGACGCGCGGCGTTGACGTTGTCGGCACGTATACCACGGCACTGGGCGGTGGACGGCTCAACCTGACGCTGGCCTACAACCACAACCAGAACAAGGTGAGCTCGGCGAACGCCAATGTCATCGATGGTGCGCAGATCTCGGTCATCGAGCACCTGGCGCCGCATGATGTTGCGCACTTCACCGCCAACTACACCAACGGCAAATGGTCGATTACCGCACGCGAGAACTATTACGGCTCGTGGTCGGATGCGGTCGATTACGGTACGTCCGATGGCACGGCCGGCGCCAATGGCGGGCCGCTCCAGGTGTTTGGTGCCAAGGCAACCTCCGATCTGGATATCACTTATAACTTCGCCCCGCAGTTCGCGCTGTCGGTCGGGGCCAACAACGTGTTCAACACGTTCCCCGACAAGCTGAATTCGAACTCGCAGCAGATTTTCCCGATCACCGGCGGTGGCGCCGATGGTCAGGTCTATTCGCGCAACGGCGGACCTTTCGGTATGAACGGCGGGTTCTGGTACGTACGCGGCACGGTCAAGTTCTGATCCGCGAAACCAGGTCTGATTGAAAAAGAAAGGGGGGAGCTTCGGCTCCCCCCTTTTTCCAATGCCCTCCCCTGAGGGGAGGAGCGTCAAATCCAGGGATTATATCCTATCCGGCGCTGCGGTCGTAATCGAGCACGGCCTGCAGCAGCACGTTGGCGCCGCGTTCGGCCTCGGCTGGCGTGATGTTTTCGGCCACATTGTGGCTGAGGCCACCCTCGCACGGGATGAAAATCATCCCCGTCGGCGCGACGCGCGCGGTATAGACCGAATCGTGGCCCGCACCCGACAGCATCGTGCGGTGCGAATAGCCCAGCCGTTGCGTCGCAGCGCTGATCGCGGCGAGCACGCCTGCATCGAATTCGACCGGCGGCGAAGACCACACTTTGGTTTCTTCGATATCGACGCCGCAATCGAGTTCAACCGCACCAAGCGCTTTTTGCAGCATGGCTTCCATGCGGTTCAGCCCGTCGACTTCGGGATGGCGCAAATCGACGGTCAGCCGCACTTCGCCCGGCGCGGTGTTGCGCGATCCGGGATAGGCCTGGAACAGCCCGATCGTCGAAAGCGAGCGGCCCGGGTCCGACCAGCCGATATCATCGATCGCAATCGCCAGCCGTGCTGCGGCATGGAGCGCATCGCGGCGCAGTGCCATCGGCGTGGTGCCGGCGTGGCAGGTTTGGCCTTTGACCATGACATCGTACCAGCGAATGCCCTGCACACCGCTGACCACGCCCACTTCGAGGCCTTCGTTTTCGAGCACCGGCCCCTGTTCGATATGCAGTTCGAAATGAGCGGCGAGCGGGTGTGCACCCGGTTCTTCGCTGCCGGCAAAGCCCGATCGTTCGAGCGCTTCGCCCAGAGTCACCCCGTCGCGATCCTTCTGGCCGAGCGCATAGTCGAGGCTGAACACGCCCGCAAACACGCCCGAGGCAACCATCGCCGGGGCAAAGCGTGCGCCTTCCTCGTTGGTCCAGTCGATCACTTCGATCGGGTGGCGCGTGACAATCCCCGCATCGTGCAGCGTGCGCACGACTTCGAGCCCGCGAGCACGCCCAGAATGCCGTCGAACCGCCCGCCGGTCGGCTGCGTGTCGAGATGGCTGCCCATCGCGATCGGCGCCAGTGCAGGATCGGACCCTTCGCGCCGGGCGAAAATCGTGCCGACGCGATCGACGTTGACGGTCATGCCCAGCGCTTCGCAGGCGGCGACAAACCAGCGGCGCATGGCGATGTCGTCGTCGGTCAGCGTGATCCGGCACATCCCGCGCGCGGTGCCGGGGATTGCGCCGAAGCGGGCGGTTTCGGTCAGGCTGGCCCACAGCCGCTCGCCCGAAATGCGCAAGGCCTCGGTCATGCGAGTGGTTCCCGGCGCAGCGGCATCGTCATGCAATGGATGCTGCCGCCGCCGCGCGCAAACAGATCGAGCGGCGGGTCGATCACGGTTACCCCGCGCGCGCGCAATTCGGCGTTGATGCGCGTGCTGTGCGCCGGGCTGACCACGCGGTTGTCGCCAAGCGCCAACAGGTTGCAGCTCATCGCCATGACTTCGGGGTAGCTCGCCGCGACAATTTCGATGCCATGCGCGGTCAGGAAGCGGGCGAAATCCTCGCCCAGCACGTCGATGCACGCGACCGCAATCGTATCGGTTGCCATGCAGAACAGCACATCGAGATGGAGGAAATGCTCGGGAAATTCTTCCAGCCGGGTTTCCCAGCCGTGCTGCTTGAACCAGCCGGCAAACTGTTCGGCGCCGGTGCGGTCGGTGCGCACGCCCGAATGGCCGATGATCAGCAGGCCGGGGCGCACGATATGAATATCGCCGCCTTCGACCACGCCCTCGCTGGCAAACCGGTAAAACCCGTCGGCGGCCAGATGGAAATCGAGCACGCGCGCATATTCGCCGCGCCGCTTCGGCAGCGCCAGTTGCGTCAGGATCGGACCCCACGGCGTGGTCTGGCTCGAATCGCGAGTATAGACCTGGTAGGGATGCGCCGGGCTTGGTGTGAGGAAATGCAGCCGCACTTCGGCCGCAGTCAGCGCCGCGATCAGCCCGTCCCACTGGCGCAGCATTGTCGCGCGATCGAATTGCGCCGACGAGGCCAAAGTCGAAACCGCAACCGCATTGGTTTCCAGCCAGCGGTAGTTGTCGGGCGGGCACAACAGCACATCGGTCAAAACGCCCGTTTCCGAATCCACCGTCCAACGCATTGCCTGCTCCCCCTGACCGCTGCCAGGGCGACTATATCGGCGGCAATCGCCCGCGCAGCATTTTTTATCGTTTGGGTGCGGCCAGCCGCATCGCCGCACCGCCGCCGGGTGCCAGCCACAACGTCATGACATCGCCCTTTTTTACGTCGCGCGTCGCATAGGCAATGCGATGGCGGCTGTCGTCGGCATAGGAAATTCCCGGCGCGTCCTGATAGATGGTCGCCTTGTAAGTCTTGCCCGCATCGAGGAAATCGAAATGCAGCGTGACTTCGCGCGCGGTGGCATCGT
>CAITOD010000283.1 GCA_903893935.1 uncultured Sphingomonadales bacterium | reverse complement strand
TCTCCGGATTGCTGGCGCTTCAGGATAGCCCCCACCCCAACCCCTCCCCTGAAGGGGAGGGGCTAAGCAGGTTCTGCTCAACGCACATTGGTACTACGCCATGGGTCTATTTTTGTGAGCCTCACCCCGCAATGGCTGGATGAACTGCGCACCCGCATCAGCCTTTCGGGGCTGATCGGGCGCTCGGTGCGCGTGCAGAAGGCGGGGCGCGAGTTCAAGGCCTGTTGCCCGTTTCACAACGAAAAAACCCCGAGTTTCACGATCAACGACGACAAGGGGTTCTACCACTGCTTTGGCTGCGGCGCGCACGGCGATGCGATCCGCTGGATGACCGAACACCAGGGCCTGCCGTTCATGGACGCGGTCAAGGAACTGGCCGTGCTCGCCGGCATGGACATGCCCGCGCCCGATCCGCGCGCGGCGCGCGCGGCCGAAGCCGCCAAAACGCTGCACGACACGATGGCCGCTGCGCAGGACTTCTTCGTGCGCAATCTGGCGGGTGACGGCGGCCAGGCGGCGCGCGCCTATCTCGCCACGCGCGGCTTTCCGCCCGCGATCATCGAACGCTTCGGGTTTGGCTATGCACCGGATTCGCGCGGCAGCCTGAAATCGGCGCTGGCCGCATTCGGCACGCCCCAACTGGTCGAAGCGGGGCTGCTGATCGCGGTCGAAGAGCGCGAGGCCTATGACCGGTTTCGCGGACGGCTCACGCTGCCGATCCACGATGCGCGCGGCCGGGTGATCGCGTTTGGCGGGCGCATTCTGAGCGCCGACAAGACCGACGCGCCCAAATACCTCAATTCGCCCGACACGCCGCTGTTCGACAAAGGGCGCACGCTTTACAATCTGCACCGTGCCGCACCACCCGCGCGCGCCTCGGGCCGCATGGTGGTGGTCGAAGGCTATATGGACGTGGTGGCGCTCGCTGCGGCGGGGATTGCCGAAGCGGTGGCGCCGCTCGGCACCGCGCTGACCGAAGACCAGATCGAACGGCTGTGGCAAGTGGTGCCCTGCCCGGTGCTGTGTTTCGATGGCGATGCCGCCGGTCAGCGCGCCGCGCGCCGCGCGGTCACCCGCGCGCTGCCGCTGCTCAGACCCGGCCACAGCCTGTCGATTGTCACGCTGCCGGCGGGAATGGACCCCGACGATGTGGTCAAGGCGCAAGGCCCGGCGGCGATGGAAGCGCTGCTGGGGCAAGGCATGTCGCTGATCGAGGCGCTGTGGCTCGCCCAACGCGATGCAGCACCGCTCGACACGCCCGAAGCCAAGGCGGGGCTCAAACAGCGGCTGATCGAAGCGACCGAGACGATCGCGCACGCTGACATTCGCGCGCTCTATCGCCGCGACTTGCTCGAGAGGTTCAGCGCACTGGCGTTTCCCGCGCGCGACCGGGCACCGCCGCGCGCGGCGGCCCCGCGCCGCACTGCCAAAGGCGCCAATGGCCGCTGGCTGCCGCCCGAACCGCCGCTGCCCGCCGCCAACCTCGCGCAGATGCAGAAAGTCGGCCAGGTCGTGCAGACTTTGCGGCCTCTGCTCGCCGCCGTGCTGCTGGGGCTGATCGCCGATCCCCGGCTGATCGTGCGCCATGGCGAACAGATGACGCGGATCGGCGGGTCCGATCTTACCGAAAGCGGCCTGCTCGACGCGCTGCTCGATTTCGGCGATTCGCTCCATGGCGGCGACGATCAGCCATCCGGGGTTGAAACCGCGCGGCTTGTCACCACATTGCAGGATCGCGGGCTGGTTTTGCCGACCGGCGACGATCTGGCGGGCATGCCCTATGATTTCATCGCGCGGGGCGACCCGCAAGGGGTGGCCGAATCGATCGAAATTCTCGTGGAATTACCGCTGGTTGAATTGGCACTGGCACAAGCCAATGCACAGACCCAGCACGAGCTGACCGAACAAAGTTTCGCCGAACAGCAACG
>CAITOD010000282.1 GCA_903893935.1 uncultured Sphingomonadales bacterium | reverse complement strand
CGTGCCGATGCCGATGCGATCCTGTGCTCGGCCGAAGTCGGCGGGGTGATTTCCAACCGCACAGGCGTCAATGTGCCCGATGCGGTGATCCCGGTGCCCGCGCTGACCGACAAGGACCGCCGCGATCTCGATTTTGCGGTCGATCAGGGGGTCGACTGGATCGCGCTGTCGTTCGTCCAGCGCCCCGAAGACCTGGCCGAAGCGCGCAAGCTGATCCAGGGCCGCGCCGCGCTGATGGCCAAGATCGAAAAACCCGCCGCGATCGGCCGGCTCGATGAAATCATCGAACTGTCCGATGGCATCATGGTCGCGCGCGGCGATCTGGGGGTCGAATTGAACCCCGAAGACGTGCCGCCGCTGCAGAAACGCATTGTCGCCATGGCGCGTCGCCAGGGCAAGCCGGTGGTGGTCGCCACGCAAATGCTCGAATCGATGATCGAGGCACCCACGCCGACGCGCGCCGAAGTGTCCGATGTGGCCAACGCCGTCTATGACGGGGCCGATGCGGTGATGCTTTCGGCCGAAACCGCATCGGGTGCCTGGCCGGAGGAAGCGGTTGCGATCATGCACCGCATCGCGGTCCAGGTCGAAAGCGATGCCGGCTATCAGGCGCGCGTCCACTTCACCCAGACCCCGCTCGACCCGACCACCGCCGATGCGCTCGCCGGCGCGTGCGCGGCGATTGTCGCGACGGTGCCGATTGCCGGGATCATCGTGTTCACCGGATCGGGTTCGACCGCGCGCCGCGTCGCGCGCGAACGGCCGGGCGTGCCGATGCTGGTGCTGACGCCGGCCTTGCGCACCGCACGGCGGCTGGGACTGCTGTGGGGCGCGCATGCGGTGGCGACCAAAGACATCGGCAGCTTCGAGGAAATGATCGCCAAAGGCAAACGCATGGCGCTGCGCCACGGCTTTGGCAGCGCCGGGACAAAGCTGATCGCGCTGGCCGGGGTGCCGTTCGGCACGCCGGGATCGACCAATCTGCTGCATGTGGTGACGTTGGCGGGCGACGAACTGCTGCGCTACGGCGAAACCACTGTCGAAAGCTGACGCGCTCCGAACAGCGCGCTGCCGACGCGCACATGCGTTGCGCCAAGCATGACGGCGGCTTCGAAATCGTCGCTCATCCCCATCGAAAGCTCGCTCAGGCCATTGTCGGCGGCGATCTTGCCCAAGAGCGCGAAAAACGGTGCGGCCTCGATCCCCGCCGGCGGCACGCACATCAGCCCGGCCACCGGCACATCGGCTTTGCGGGCTTGCGCCAGCAGATCGGGCACCGCGCCGATCGCGCAGCCGCCCTTTTGCGGCTCCTCGCCGATATTGACCTGCACGAAGCATGGCACGCGGCGGCCGGCGCGATCCATCGCGCGTGCCAGCGCCAGGAGCAGCGAGGGGCGATCGAGCGAATGGATCGCATCGAAGCGCCGCACCGCATCGTCTGCCTTGTTCGATTGCAACTGGCCGACGAGGTGGAGGCGGATATCGGGGTGCGCTGCGATCAGCGCGGGCCATTTGGCCTGCGCCTCCTGCACGCGGTTTTCGCCAAACACGCGCTGGCCTTGCGCAATCAGCGGCTCGATCGCCTCGACCGGCTTGGTCTTGGCAATCGCGATCAGCGTGATGGCATCGGCTGTGCGCCCCGCCAGTGCGGCAGCGCGCCCGATCCGCGCGCGCACGGCTGCGAGCGGCGGCAGATCGACATCATCGGGGTGGGTGGCGGCGCTCATGCGCGGGCGCTATACCGCATTGTGCGATTTGCTAAAGCCATCATCGTTTCCTCCCCGGTACGGGGAGGGGGTCCGCCG
>CAITOD010000281.1 GCA_903893935.1 uncultured Sphingomonadales bacterium | reverse complement strand
CGGATGCGCGGATAAGTGCCGCAGCGGCAGATATTGCCGCTCATCCCCGCATCGATCGCGGCATCATCGGGCGCGGCATTGTCGCGCAGCAGCGCGGCGGCGGCGATGATCTGGCCGGGCTGGCAATAGCCGCACTGGACAACGTCGCCTTCGTTCCATGCCTTGACCAGCGCCTGACCGAGCGGCTGTTCGGTCAGCCCTTCGATCGTGGTGATCGATTTGCCCACCGCATCGCCCACCGGGGTCTGGCAGCCGAACACGCGCACCCCGTCCATCAGCACGCTGCACGCGCCGCACAAGCCGGCCGCGCAGCCGAATTTGGTGCCGGTCAGCCCCGCGACATCGCGCAAAAACCACAGCAGCGGCATTTCCGGCGAGGCGTTGAAATCGCGCCTTTGCCCGTTGATGGTAAGCGTTACAGCCATGACAGTCCCCGTCGAAATACGCGATCGCAGAAGGCCGCAAGGCGCGCGCGGAGTCAAGCGCCCAACCGGTCATACCCGTCGCAACAGCGGTTGCGCTGGCGACATGGCAAGCTATGCAGTGACGACTTCTAAGATCACAGTTTGAATCCGGAGCCAGAGAGTCATGCGCCGCCCGTTGCTCGGTATCGTCGCCTGCGTCCGTACGTTCGAGGACGAGCCCATCCATCGCGTGATCGACCGTTATCTGCGCGCGCCGGCGCAGTGGTCGGGGGGCGATGTGGTGCTGATCCCCGCGCTTGGCCTGCTCGCCGATCAACGCAATCTCGCCGCGCGGCTCGACGGTCTGCTGCTGACCGGCAGCACTTCCAATCTCGAAAGCTGGCGCTACGGCGGCAAAGCGCAGCACGGCCCGTTCGACCCCGATCGCGATTCCACCGCGCTGCCGCTGACCGGCGCGATGCTCGATGCGGGCAAGCCGGTGTTCGGCATTTGCCGCGGGTTTCAGGAACTGAACGTGGTGTTCGGCGGTACGCTGCAGCATTTGCCTGCTGCGGCGCAAGCCCTGCATCACGCGCCGCCGGATGCATCGCTGCCCGCGATGTTCGAGCACACGCATCGTGTGACACCGGTTGCCGGCGGCATTGTCGCCACCGCGCTCGGCAAGGCGCCGATCGTGGTCAATTCGGTGCATTTCCAGGCGGTGCAAATCCTGGGCCAGGACCTTGTCGCCGAAGCGCATGCCGACGACGGTCTGGTCGAGGCGTTTTCCGCGCGTGTCGGCGGCGCGCAAGTGCTTGGCGTGCAGTGGCACCCCGAATGGGATGTCGATCGCAATCCGCAATCGCGCTGGTTCTTTGCCGCGCTGGGCCAGGCGATGGGCGCCGAACCCGCCGACGAAGACGAAACCGGGTAAAGGCGGGCGCTGATTGACCGGCCCCGGCGCCTCCGGTAGACCGTGCGGCAATGTTAGGCTCTCGATCCATCGAGCGGGCAGGTCCAAGCGGCGAACCAACCAGTCGTTTTCCAGGCTCATACTATGCCGCGACGATCGGTCCTGCGATCGATGCCCCGGCCTTGCACAACGACGCGACCAGCGACCATTGCATAATCGGCGGCGGCTATACCGGGCTCGGTGCAGCGCTGGCTCTGGCGCGCGCCGGGCAGCGGGTCACGCTGGTCGAGGCGGGGCCGATCGGCTGGGGCGCATCGGGGCGCAATGGCGGGCAAGTGCACCTGGGCTGGGAGCGGGATTTGACTTCGCTTGCCGCGAAACTGGGCCACGCCACAGCCGCCGCGCTGTGGCAAACCGCGCTGGCCGCGCGCGACCACCTCGATACCTTGCTCGCGCTCGATCCGGATCGCTGCGATTTTCGCCCCGGGCTGATCCATGCCGATCACAAACCCGGCGCGGTCGCCGCAACGCATGCGCATGTCGCGATGATGCGCGACACCTGGGATTATGACAGCCTGATCGCGCTCGATCGCGCGCAGCTTGGCGCCATGCTGAACAGCCCCGCCTACCACGGCGGCAGTTTCGACAGCCGGGGTGGACATCTGCATCCGCTCAAGCTCGCCCAGGCAATGGCGCGCGCGGCGCAAGCGGCCGGCGCCGTGCTCCACGCGCAAACACTGTGCACTGCGCTTCGCCCGGTTGCCGACGGTTGGCGCGTGACCACGCCGCACGGCACGGTGACCGCCGGCAAAGTGCTCGATGCAACCGGCGCCTATGCCCGCGCGCTGGTGCCGCAGACCGATGCGCATGTCCTGCCGATCAACAATTATATCGCCACCACCGTGCCGCTCGGGGCAGATCGTGCGCAAGACCTGATCCGCAACCAGGCGGCGGTGTCCGATGCGCGCTTCGTGGTCTATTATTTCCGCGTGACGCCCGATCATCGCCTGCTGTTCGGCGGCGGCGAGACATATGGCTACCGCATGCCGCGCGATATCGGCGCTTTTGTGCGCCCGCACATGCTGCGCGTGTTTCCGCAACTGGCCGATGTGCCGATCGATCATGCCTGGGGCGGCACGCTCGCCATTTCGCCCAATCGGCTGCCGTTCGTGATCGAACCGCGCCCCGGGCTCTATGCAGCAAACGGCTATTCGGGGCTCGGTGTAGCGCTGGCGCCGTGGCTGGGCGATGCCGTCGGCCGCGCGATGGCGGGCGAGCCCAATCCGGGCTATGAGCTGGTGCGACGGCTGCCGGCGCCACGGTTTCCCGGGGGCGCCTTGCTGCGATGGCCCACCCAGGCGCTGGCCATGCGGTTCATGGCGCTGCGCGACCTGATCTGATGTGAAAAGAGACCCGTTATGACCGAAGTTTTTGCCGAATGGATCCGCAGCCGGGGGATCAGCGAAGTCGAGTGCCTGGTGCCCGATATCAACGGCGTGGTGCGCGGCAAAGTGTTCCCCGCCGACAAGTTCATCTCGTCGGTCGGATCGATGAGCCTGCGCCTGCCCTCGAGCGTGTTTTCGGTGACAATCACCGGCAACTATGCCGACACCGATGCCGACGATTTCCTCTATCGCGACCCCGATGTCTCGCTGCGCCCCGACATCCGTTCGATCTGCGTCGCACCGGGCTTTCGCACCCCGACCGCGTTCGTTGTCGCCGATGCGCTGCACCGCGACGGATCGCCGTTCGAAATCGCCCCACGCTATGTGCTGCAGCGCGTGCTCGACAAATTTGCCGAAATCGGCTGGACCATCGTGGTCGCCCCCGAGCTCGAATTCTACCTGACCGAAATCAATTCGGACCCCGATCTGCCGATCGTGCCGCCACGCGGCCGGTCGGGCCGCGCCGAAAGCTCGCCCCAGCCCTATGGCCTTGAATCGGTTACCGAATTCGAAGACATTATCGAAGAAATCTACGACAATTCGGAAATCGCCTCGCTGCAACTCGATACGATGATCCACGAAAGCGGCACCGCGCAGCTCGAAATCAATTTCAACCATGGCGAGCCGATCGCGTTGTGCGACCAGGTGACGATTTTCAAACGCATCGTCCGCCAGGTCGCGCTCAAACACGGCGTCTATGCGACATTCATGGCCAAGCCGATGGAAACCCAGCCCGGCAGCGCGATGCATCTGCACATTTCCGCCGAAGACGCCAAAGGGCGCAACCTGTTCGGCACCGAAGCCGGGATCACCCGCGAATTCCGCCATTTCGTCGGTGGTCTGCAACGCTATCTGCCCGAAATCGCGCCGCTGTTTGCGCCCAATGTCAATTCGTTCCGACGCATGCGCCCCGCGCACAGCGCGCCGATCAACGTGCAATGGGGCCACGACAACCGCAGCTGCGGCTTGCGCATCCCGACTTCGGCGCCGCAGAACACGCGCATCGAAAACCGCCTGCCCGGCGCCGATGCCAACCCATATATCGCCATCGCCGCGAGCCTTGCCGCCGGCTTCCTCGGCGTGCGCAACCAGCTCGACCCGATGCCGCTGATGACGCACAACGCCTATCTCGAAGACCGCACTTTGCCGCGCACGCTCGACGGCGCGCTCAAGCAGATGATCGCCTGCGACCCGGTCAGCGAACTGCTCGGCGAAGGCTTCATCCGCGCGTTCTACGAGATCAAGATGAACGAGCTTTCGGCCTATGACGAAGTGATCAGCTCGTGGGAACGCGACCACTTGCTGCTCAAGGCGTGATGCCGGGGCCGGCAACCAACAAAATTCAGGGCCGACAAACACCAGATCTCGTCACCACGGACTTGATCCGGGGTCCCGCTTCTTTCTTTTATTCCGGCAAAGAATGATCCGGCATCTGCACCACGTCCAACAAGTGAGCGAGACCCCGGATCCAGTCCGGGGTGACGTGGATCGAGGTTCGGTCAGTTCGTAACAGCCAAACCCACTTGCCCGTCGGACGCAAAACCACTTTAACAAAGCATACCTCTCGCATTTCTGGACACCCCCCCGCATGAAGCGATCCCGGCGCAATTTTCTCAGCGATATCGGCCTTGCCGGGATCGGGCTCAGCTTTACCGGCGCGCTGGGGGCGTGTGCGGGGCATGGCCATGGCAAGGCGCTCAACCTCTACACCTGGGATACCTATATCGGCAAACACACGCTGGCCGATTTCGAGAAAGCCAGTGGCGCGCATGTCAATGTCAGCCTGTTTGCCAACAACGACGAACTGTTCGCCAAAATGCGCGACGGCAACCCCGGCTACGACGTGATCGTGCCATCGAACGACTTTGTTGAACGGCTGCACCAGGCGGGCCGCCTGATCGATCTCGACCACGCGAAAATCCCCAATCTCGCCAATATCGACGCGCGTTTTCTCAACCCGCCGTTCGACCCCGGCCGCAAAGTCTCGGTGCCTTACACGTGGATCGTCACCGGCATCGGCTATCGCAAGTCCAAAGTCGATGGCGTGCCCGACAGCTGGAAATGGGTGCTCGATTCCGATCGTTACAAAGGCCGCATCGGCCTGCTTGCCGAAGCGAGCGAACTGTTCGAGATCGGCGCCAAATACCTCGGCCTGCCCGCCAACACCGCCGACGCGGCAACAATCGCGCGCATTCAGGCCATGCTGATCAAACAGAAACCCAATGTCGCGGTGTTCCACGATGACAACGGGCAGGACCTGCTGCTCGCGGGCGATATCGATCTGGTGATCGAATACAACGGCGATATCGCCCAAGTGATGCGCGAAGACAAAGACCTCGCTTTCGTGATCCCGCGCGAAGGCGGCATTCTCGCGAGCGACGGGCTGTGCATTCCCGCAGGCGCACCCAATCCGGATCTCGCCTACGATTTCATCAATTTCGTGCTCGATGCGCACAACAGCGCACACATCTTCGAAACGATCCGCTATCCCACCCCCAACCGCGCCGCACTGGCGCTGATGCCGGCGGAATATCGCGACAATCCTGTGATCTTTCCACCTGCCGACATTTTGGCCCGATGCGAATATTCGCACTATCAGGGCCAGGCGATCCAATCCGCTTACGAGGCGGCGATGACCCGCGTTCGCGCCGGGTAACGTGCCCAAATGATGCGGTCGGCTGACCGTGGCATTTGCGACACACCGCCCCTTGTGATGCAATTTCAGTCAGAAGGCGTTTGACAATTGCGCGTAAGCGGGGTGAATTCGCAATGATCAATCTGTGATCCCTGCCCGATCGTAACCCAGCCATGGGACCAAACGACACCGCAAACAGGGATCGCTGCAGAACTGGACCGAGGGGGGTACCGTTGATGCGCCGCACTGAAACCCGATTGAACCGCAAATGGCTGCTGTTCGCCGCCACCAGCCTGACCGTGCTGGCGCCCGGCGCTGCACTCGCGCAAAATGCCGCGCCGGCCGATGCTGCGGCCAGTCCCGACACCAAGTCCGCCGGTCTGGGTGAAATCGTGGTGACCGCGACGCGCAAGTCCGAAAGCGTGCAGAAAGTCGCGATCAGCCTTCAGGCGCTGACCACCGAAAAGCTCGAACAACGCCAGGTGGTCAATTTCAACGACTATGTCGCCCTGCTGCCGTCGGTCAGCTTTGCGTCGCTCGGGCCCGGCCGGTCAGACCTGTTTTTCCGCGGCGTTGCCTATGACACCGGCACCGGCGATTCCGCCGCGCTGCCCACCGCCGGCGTCTATCTCGACGAAATCCCGCTGACCACCGCCGGCCGCATGCCCGAAATCCATGTTTACGACATGGCGCGCGTCGAAGCGCTGTCGGGCCCGCAAGGCACGCTGTTCGGATCGTCGTCGCTGTCTGGCACACTGCGCCTGATCACCAACAAGCCGAAGCTTGGCGTGTTTGAAGGCGGCTACGACGTCGAAATCAACAAGTTCACCCGCGGCGGCGACAACTTCGGCACGGTCGACGAAGGGTTCGTCAACATCCCGGTGTCAAAGAACATCGCCGTGCGGCTGATGGCCTATTACGATCACACCGGCGGCTACATCAACAACGCGCCGGCGACTTACACTTACACTGTTTATGATCGCAACACTTTCCTGCCCACCGGCACCTACACGATCAGCAACAGCAACCAGCCGCTCAACCTCCCGGCCAATTCGCAAGGCAGCTCGGTGAACAACATCGCCAAGCCGAATGCCAACCCGGTCGATGAATACGGCGGCCGTATTTCGGCGCTGGGCGAATTCGGCGACTGGAAAATCCTGCCGCAATTCATTTATCAGTATCTCGACGCCAAGGGGTCGTTCAACTTTGATCCGCGCTTTGGCGATCTGACCGTCCACGATTTCAGCCCGACCGACGACAAGGATGGCTGGTACCAGGCGGCGCTGACAATCAACGGCAAAGTGGGCGATTTCGATCTGGTGTCGTCGACCGGATACATGCATCGCCGGATCAAGAATTCGAACGATTATACGTACTATTCGGTTGCTTACAACACTGCTGCCAATGCACAATATCAATGGTTCCACGACAAGAACGGCAACCTGCTCAACCCGACGCAGGTTTACCTGGGCAATAACACTTACAGCAAATTCACCCAGGAAGTTCGTCTTTCGGTTCCGAAATCGTGGCCCTTTACATTGACCGTTGGCGGCTTCTATCAATTTCAAAAGAAAAATATCAACGAGCAGTATGCTATCCCCGGACTCAGCAGCGCCGTGGACTCGTT
>CAITOD010000280.1 GCA_903893935.1 uncultured Sphingomonadales bacterium | reverse complement strand
CTACCGTCAAAATTTCCGCTGAAGGGTGAGATCGGCACAAAACCCGCGCCGCCATTCCACCCGGCTGTTGCGCTTGCATCGATATTTCTGCCCAGCGCAAAATTCTGCGACAGGTAACTGCCAATCTCCTGCAACTGCATCACATTGTCGATCAGCTGGTAGGCCACCGGTACTGCACCGCTGACATTGGGCGCATAGTTGGTCGGGGTGCCGAGCGCGGTCGGGTTGTAATCGATATCGACCGTGGGGTTGGTGCCCGACATGTAGATGTCGAGTCCGTTCAGGGTGACCGTGCCCGTGCCGGTGCCGGTATCGTCGGCCCACAGTTGCAGATGCGCGTTGTTGCCCGGCGCGAAAATCGTACCGGTCAGGTCGATGCTGCCGCCCGACTTGATCACCAGCGAGGTGTTGCCAACCATCGATACGGTCGAACCGATGGTCAACGATGCGTCCGAAGCAAACCGCGCGCCGCCTGCACTTGCCGCAGTGCCCGACGTATCGCCCGGGCCCGCGGTGTAGCTGGTGTCGAACGTGAGCCCGCCGCTGACTGCGGCAAACTGGAGCGGATAGGAATTGGTCGTGTTGATCAGCACATTGCCGCCGAGCGCATTGCCGCCTGTATCGGGCGAAGATGTACCGCCTTGCGCCGAAGCGGAAAACACCGTGCCGGCGTCGATCGTCAAGGTGCCGCCGTTGGTGACATTGACCTGGACGTTGCCGCCGACGGCATCGCCACCGTTGCCGGACGCATTGCCGCCGCCAGCGGCCAGCGCGGTGAACTGCGCGGCTGCCGAAGTCGTGAAAATGCCGCTCGTGATGTCCAGATTGACATTGCCGCCGGTGGCCAGACCACCGCTGCCGTTCGCGCCGCCGCTGCCGCCTTGCGCGCTTGCCAGCACGGTCAGCGAGGGGATGCCGAGCAGCGAAACCGTGCCGGGACCGGCGACATCAATCGTGGTTGTTCCGCCCGTCGCCGCACCACCCGCGCCGGTTTCGCTCGAAATGCCGCCGACTGCGGATGTATCGAGAATGGCACCATAGCTGCCCGGAGCCTGGCCGGTGGTGTTGGTCACAATCGTGCCGGTCGCACCGCTCACGCCAAGGCTTACCGTGCCGCCGGTCGCATCACCACCGGTTGCAAAGCCGCTTGCCAGCGAGCTGGAGCCGCCGCTGGCCGAGGCCGCCAGCGTGATCGCCGCCGGGCCGGTCATGGTCACCGTGCCGTTGCTTGCCGACAGGCTGACCGAGCCGCCGAGCGCGAACCCGCCATTGCCCGTGCTCGAAGTGCCCCCGGTCGCGATTGCGCTGCCAAGGATCTGCCCCGCGTTGCCCGTCTGCAACGTGCCACCCGATGCTGCGCTCAGCGAAACCACACCGCCGATCGCCGAACCGCCGGTGGTGACCGTGGTGTCGGTGCCCCCGATCGCGTCGGAATTGGCGAGCAAACCGCCTGCCGCATTGATCAGCGATCCGCTGCCCGCGGCCATGATCGTGGCGTGGCCGCCCGTTGCGTTGATACCCGTGTCGGGCGGGGGAGAGCCCACGTTGGCGTAAGCACTGGCTGCCGCCGAGCCATCGGCGGATGCATCGACGGACAGCACTTCGCCGACCGTGATCGTCCCGCCCGCGCTGGCGGTGACGCTGGCCGTGCCGCCGCTGGTCGCGATCCCGCCGGGGTTGCTGTCTTCCCCGGCATTGGCCCACGATCCGGTCGCGCTCACCGTCGCAAGCCCGGCCACCGTCAGGCTGCCGCCGGTGACCGCGACTTGTGCGATGCCGCCATTGCCGCCCAGTGTATCATTCGCGCTGACCGTCAGATCGCCGTTCACCACCAGCGCTGCCGCTGCGCCGCCGACGGTCAGCTTTGCTCCATTCGCGACCGATACCGAAGCAAGATTGCCGATCGCCGAATTGCCGAGACCCAGATTGTCGGCAATCACGGACAGATTGCCGCCGACCGCGATTGTCCCCGTAGCCGCATTGACTGCGGCTTGCGGCGCGGTGAGCGCAAGATTCGAGCCGAAGGTGATGCTGCTCGCCGGATCGGTCACCGTTACCGATCCGGTCGAGGCGGCGAAAGTGTTCGAACTGTAAGTGCCCGCACCGATCGTGAGGCTGGCCGCACCCGACCCGGCATTGGCGACCACGGTCGGGCTGCCCGTCCCGGTGTCGGCGATGTTTTCGCCCGCCGAGAGCACGACTTCGTTGCCTTCCATCGATGCCGCGCCGGCAGTGGCAAAGCCCACCGTGCCGCCCGACGAGATCGCCATCGTGATCGCGTTGTTCTTGGGCACCGCGACCAGATAGACGCGGCGAACTTGCGCGGCGCCATCGGCCACCGAATCGGTGCTGCCGACGCTGCCGGTGTTGATGAACGTGTTGTTCGAAACGGTTGATCCGGCGCTCACCGAAACATGGAACAGTCCGCTCGGATCGACCGCAAAGCTCGCGCTTTCGGCCGCGATCAGCGCGGTCGATCCGGCGACATTGATTGTGCCGGCATTGTTGATCTGCGGCGCGATTGCCACCATGTACGTCGAATGGCCGGTGATGCCGTTGACGGTAATCTGCGCGCCCGACTCGATGGTGATCGCGCTCTGGCTGCCCGCCGCCCCCGCCACGCTGAACGTGTCGGTGCCCGCCGTGGACGTGATGAAGATCGGATTGCCGTTGGCGTCGGTCGACAGCACCGGGTCGGCCGCTGTCAGCACCAGCCCGCCGAGATTGAAGGTCGCTTTTGGACCGATCAGGAAGCCGCCCGGGCTGTAGAACCACACGCGGACGTTGGGCGAGCTCGACACGCCGCCATTCAGTTCGATGGCGCGAGTTGCATCGGTCGGGAGAATACGGTTGAGCACGCTGACCGGCGGGGGCGTGTTGAAAAACGTCGGGCTCGCAAAAAATACGTTCTGGCCAAACGGTAGAAAGCTGATCGGGGCGGTTGATGTGGCAGTGTCGCTGGGCGCCCAGTTGATAATTGTCTGACCGCTGGTGCCACCCAACGTGATCGTCTGCGTGGCGCCGCTGGTGCTGAAAGTGGCGCCCCCGGCCACCACCGTCGGCGTGCCTGCAAATTGCGCCAGCGCATGCCCGGGCATACCCGTCGCGCCGATTGCCAGCAGCACGGCAATCACGCCGCGCGATGCTTCGCACACGCCGCGCGAGGCTTTCCAGCGGCGCCTGACAGCAGATGACATGCGCATCAGCGGTACCTCCATGGCCAAAACCGGGTCGACAGGGTGAGCAGGAACAAGGGCGGTTCGACGCGTGTTTCGGTGGCAAGCCGGGTCAGCGGCACCGCTACCGAGGCATCGATCTGCGCCAGCGAACCGAAGCTGAAGCGCGCGCCGCCGCCCAGCGAATGCAGATTGTCGGGGCTGGGGCTGGCGATCAGCCGGCGCCATGCCCAGCCATTGTCGCTGAACACGAACGGTTGCGCGCCGATCGACGCCTTGTCCGACAGCCGCAACACCGGCCCGCGCACTTCGGTCGATAGCGCGATCCCCGAATCGCCCACCAGCGCGCCCGGCGCATAGCCGCGGCCGACGCTGTAATTGCCGAGCGAAAACTGTTCGAACGCATAGAGCGGCGATGATGCGGCTTGTCCGCGCAAGCCGAATTCAAGGCTGACAATCCGCGCCGGGTTTACCTCGATATCGGCCGAGGCGCGCACCACGGTCGATTGGGGATTGCCGATCGACACGCTGGGAGCGACAAACCCGGCCGACAGGCACGGGCTGTAGCTAAGGCAATCGGGCGTTGCACCGAGGACCGACAGGCCTTGGCGCAATTCGAGCGACGCGCTCGCGCGCCACAGCGGCAGCCCCCAGGCTTGCGACCCGCGCGGATCGTGCGCATCGCCATCGAGCCGGATGAACCCGACGCGCAGGCGATCGCGGCTGAATGCCTGCCCGGCAAACGTCACGTTCTGGTTGACCAGATCGATCCCCGCCGAAACACGCAAGTCGCCCGCTTCGTGGCGCAGGATCGGGTAGCTCGCGGCCATGTTGAACAGCCAGGTGCGCGCTTCGAACGGCGGAATGCCGCCGCCGAGTTCGGGGCGGGTGATCGCATAGGTCAGATGCGCGGCAAGCTGCACGCCGCTGCTGCCGAGCTGCATCTGGTGGCCGGCCTGCCAGATCTGCTGTTTGTGGAACTGGCTGGTCGTATAGGCCGACAGCGTGGTCTGGTCGCCCAGCCCGGTCAGCCCGTTGAAGCTTGCGCGCAATTGCGCACCGATCCGCCCGGTCGAAGGGGCGGCCAAGTCCGACACCGTCGCATCGACCACGACGGGCGTGTTTTCGACGCGCACTTCGGCAATCATCGCGCCTGCACCGGTGCCGGCGGGTTTGAGCGTGAGATAGAGCTCGTAGCCCGGGATGTCGCGCGCCAGCAGCACTTCGCGTTCGGCGCGGAACCGGTTGAACACCTGGCCATCGACCAGTCGGTCGAGATAGGCCTGCAACACGCCGCGGTTGTGCCCGGGGTGCCCGATCACGCGCACCGAAACGACACGGGCATAGAGCACTTCGAACCGCACCTGCCCGTCGGTTATGCGCTGCACCGGTACTTCGACCGCGGCGAGATAGCCCATTGCGCGCAATGTGGTCGCGGCCTGATCGCGGATCCGGCACAGCACGTTGATCGGCTGATCGGTGCCGGCATAGGCTTTCCACGCCGGTTCGAGAGCGGCGGCGGGCACCGGGCCGAGATTGGCAAAGGTGGCCTGGGTGATGTGCACGCGCACGGCGGCAAAGCGGTCACCATCGAGCGCGCAGGGCGCGCGCTCGACGCTGTCATCGACGTGCAGGCGCGAGGGCTGGGCGGTCTGCGCGCGCACCGGAGGGGCGCCGTTTTCCAGCTGTTCGTGCGTGGGCAGCCCGGCGGTCGCGGCAGCCGGCGCGCTCTGCGCCAGGCTCGATTGCGGCGCGAGGCTCAGCGCGAACAGCAATGCTGCAGGCGCGAAGCCGGTTGGTTTGCGCAACGCACACGCCCGGCCCGATTGTTGTCCGGTCAGCGGTGCGCGCGGCGACGGGCGTCGCACAAAATCCATGGTCGTGTCCCCAAGCTTCAAAACCAGGCAAACGGTGCGCGACCACCGGAACGAGCGCTGCGGCACGTATGATTGTGTGCCTGCGGTGCCCGCCCTTCAACACTTCTTAGCCGGATGCATGGACGCAACGAGTGCCAACGCTGCCCACACATGCCGCGCGCAAACTACATCACTGTTGTAGCAATGCAATCGGGTCGCGGCAGGACTTTTGCCGACAGGTGTCTTTTTTCAAAACCATTTCCAGCGGTGCAGACATGGAAGGTTGCAATCCGGGGCAAACCGTCGGATAGTCAGACCCGGCGCTGATCCTGAAAAAACAAACAAGTCGCTGAATTTTCGAAATATCGCATGACCCCAGCGCCATTGATTCACTGGGGAGATAATGATGGCCGTTTCAGATCATGTCGATTTTGCGACTTTCATGGAAGGTGTGAAACGACGTAACCCGCATCAGACCGAATTTGTTCAGGCGGTGCAGGAAGTTGCCGAGGATGTCTTCGATTTCATCGACGACAAGGAACAATACCACCGCCAGCAGATCCTTCGCCGCATTGCCGAACCCGACCGGGTGGTCTCGTTCCGCGTGTGCTGGGAAGACGATCAGGGCAATATCCGCGTGCAGCGCGGCTGGCGCGTGCAGAACAACAACGCCATCGGCCCTTACAAGGGTGGCATCCGCTTTCACCCTTCGGTGACCGAGAGCGTGCTCAAGTTCCTGGCCTTCGAACAGACGTTCAAGAACGCGCTGACCGGGCTGCCCATGGGCGGCGGCAAAGGCGGCTCGAACTTCAACCCGAAGGGCAAGAGCGAGCGCGAAATCATGCGCTTCTGCCAGTCGTTCATGACCGAACTCTATCGCCATATCGGTGCCGACACCGACGTGCCGGCGGGCGACATCGGTGTGGGCGGGCGTGAAATCGGTTTCATGTTCGGCCAGTACAAGCGCATCACCAACCAGTTCACCGGCGTGCTGACCGGCAAAGGCCTTGAATGG
>CAITOD010000279.1 GCA_903893935.1 uncultured Sphingomonadales bacterium | reverse complement strand
TTCTGCTGCCCCAATTGTGCCGCCTGGCTGGTCGAACACCGGCTGTCGCGGCGGCTGGCGTGCCACCATTGCGGCCACGAAGTGACCCCGCCGCCCGCCTGCCCCGAATGCCACGAACCCGATTGCATGGTCGCCTGCGGCCCCGGGGTCGAACGCATCGCCGATGAAATGGCGGCGATCCTGCCCGAGGCACGGGTGATCGTGGCGACCTCCGACACTTTGAATACCCCCGACAAAGCGGCAGACTTCGTGGCCCTGGTAACCGGCGGCGGGGTCGATGTGATTGTCGGCACGCAACTGGTGACCAAAGGCTTCCATTTTCCCGATCTGACGCTGGTGGGGGTGATCGATGCCGACATGGGGCTCGAAGGTGGCGACTTGCGCGCGGCCGAACGGACGTATCAGCAGATCGCGCAAGTGTCGGGCCGCGCCGGGCGCGCCGACAAGCCCGGCGAAGTGCTGCTGCAAACGCGCCACCCCGAAGCCGCGGTGATCGCAGCCCTGGCGAGCGGCGACCGCGACGCGTTCTACGCCGCCGAAACCGAAGCGCGACGCGACGCGGGCGCGCCCCCGTTCGGCCGCTGGGCCGCAATCATCGTCTCAAGCGAAGACGAAGCCGAAGCACGCGACGCCGCGCGCGCGATCGGCGGCACCCGGCCGGTGCTCGACGACGTGATGATCCTCGGCCCCGCGCCCGCGCCGCTGTCGCTGCTGCGCGGCCGCTACCGCTATCGCCTTCTGGTCAACGCGCGCCGGTCGAGCGATCTGCAAGCGGTGCTGCGCGACTGGCTGGCCGCGCTCAAGTTTCCGCAAGGCGTGCGGGTTGCGGTGGATATCGATCCGTACAGCTTTGTTTAGGCTGGACGCGGTGGTAGCCGTCATGAGTCATCGTTCATCCACGCCGGCATATCGCGCTTTGCATGCAAGACGCGCCAGACATCCACACAAGCCTCGGCTTCGATATAGAACAGCAGCCAGGGAAATCCCTTCAGCCGGACGCTGCGCAATCCCGGCAGATTGAGATCGTGCGCCCAGCGCGGCGAGCCTGATGCCGGATTGTTGCCGATCAACGCATAGGCCAGCTCAAGCGCATCGATGAAGCCAACCGCGATTTCCGGTCCAGCTTCGCGCAAGTAATAATCAACCGCGTGTTCGACATCCGCACGCGCCTTTGCGCGCGGCACCACCGGTTTGCTGGTCACGAGGCTTCGCGTCGCGTCGCACGATCCCGCAAGTCCTTGAAATAGCCAGCATCGACCGGGGCCGTTGCCGGCGAACCCGCCCCTTCAAGCAGCAAGGCCCGCAGATGCTGGATATCCTGATCCTTGCGGATCAGTTCGCGCACATATTCGCTGCTCGTGCCAAAGCCGCGTGCGGTAACCTGCTGATCAACAAATGTTTTCAGCGCAACGGGGAGCGAGATATTCATCGTTGTCATGACTTTGCACTTACCCTGTTTGGCAAAATTTGGCAAGCATGACAGCTGCGATTTGGTGCGTGTTTGCCGACAGGGACAGGTTGCCTGACCGGACCAAGGCGCGCACGCCTTGGCGATGACCACCGGCCCCCTGCTCGTCCCCGTTCTCGGCGACCAATTGTCGCACAGCCTGTCGAGCCTGCACGGCTGCGACCCCGGTGATACCGTGGTGCTGATGATGGAAGTGGTCGAGGAGACGACGTACGTTGCCCACCATCAGGCCAAGATCGCGCTGATCCTCTCGGCCATGCGCCATTTTGCCGCAGAATTGCGCAGCGCAGGGTGGCGTGTGGATTATGTGGCGCTCGATGATCCCGCCAATACCGGCTCGTTTACCGGCGAAGTGGCGCGCGCGAAGCAGCGCCATCATGCGCGGGCAATCCGGATCACCGAGCCGGGCGAATGGCGGGTGCGTCGCATGATCGATGGCTGGGCCGGGGCGCTCGGCGTGCCCGTGCAAGTCCTGCCCGACACGCGCTTTGTCTGTCCGCTGCCCGATTTCTTCGCCTGGGCGGCGGGGCGTCGCGAATTGCGCATGGAATGGTTCTATCGCGACATGCGGCGCAAGACCGGGCTACTGATGGAAGGCAACCAGCCGCTTGGCGGGCGCTGGAATTTCGACGCCGAAAACCGGTCCGGGCCGGCACCTGGCCTGGCACCGCCGGCGCCGTTGAAATTCGCCCCCGATGCCGTGACCGAAGGGGTGCTTGCGCTCGTGCGCGCGCGGTTCGGGCACCATTTCGGCAATCTCGATCGCTTCGGCTGGCCGGTGACGCATGCCGAAGCCATGCAGCTGCTCGATCATTTCATCGCCACGCGGCTTCCGCAGTTCGGCCAGTGGCAGGATGCCATGCTCGCCGGTCACGACACGATGTTTCATGCGCTGATTGCGCCCGCGCTCAATGGCGGACTGCTCGATCCGCTCGCGGTGTGCCGCAAAGTCGAACAAGCGTTTCACGAAGGCCACGCACCGCTGGCGGCCGTCGAAGGGTTCATCCGCCAGGTGATTGGCTGGCGCGAATACATTCGCGGCATGTACTGGCTGACGATGCCCGATCTGGCCGAAGCCAATGCGCTTGCCGCGCACCGCCCGCTGCCCGCGTTCTGGTGGACCGGCGATACCCGGATGCGCTGCATTGCCGAGACGGTGCGCGCCACCCGCGACACGGCTTATGCACACCATATCCAGCGGCTGATGATCATGGGCAATTTCGCGCTGCTGGCGGGATTGCGCCCCGCCGAAGTCGCCGAATGGTTCCTCGCGGTCTACGCCGATGCCTACGAATGGGTCGAATTGCCCAATGTCGCAGGCATGGCGCTGCATGCCGATGGCGGCACCCTGGCGTCAAAGCCCTATGCGGCGAGCGGGGCGTATATTTCGCGGATGAGCGATTACTGCGGCACATGCCACTACGCGGTGAAGCAGA
>CAITOD010000278.1 GCA_903893935.1 uncultured Sphingomonadales bacterium | reverse complement strand
TCACGCGGGAAGGTGCTATCGCAGAAGTGCAAGAGCAACGAGGCCCGGGCTCGGGTGTAAAGAACGCTGTCGAGCGTCGAGAGGCGGAACACCGAAAAGCGTTACGTGGTGGCAATGCACCCTGATCCGCGCCGGGTCGGGGTGTGACCCGCCGAAACACCTCTGACAATTGTCTGCCACCTTCAACAACAAGGTGGCAATCATGCAAAATCTTGACGCAATGAAAATTCGATCGGTTCGCGAAGCTGCTGAGCTTTGCGGGCTTTCTGTGTCGCGAATGAACCGCTTTCGCTGCGAGGGTGACGGGCCCAAATATTGCCAGCTCGGCACCGGCAAGCGCGCGCGCATCGGCTATCGCCTTATTGATCTGGAATCATGGCTTGAAAGCCGGGTGCGCAGCCACACCGGGCAGGGGGAGTAAGCCATGAGCCTGCATCCCTTGACCCTGCGGCATCCGGCAGGACATGAAGTTTCGCTAACTCCGATCCTGATCGCGGGGACGCCAAAGGCGCCAGCATGGCTTTTGCTTGCACCCGTTCAAGCGCCGACGCTTTCGCCTCGTGAATTGTTTGCCGCGTCGCTGCGCTTGCTTGGAGAGGCCGTGGTCCTGGCCAATCGCTACGCGGTTTATCATGCTGATTATGAAGCGGAGAAGGCTGCTCGCTGCCCTGCGCGCCGTTTCGGCCGCGATCTGTGCGCGCGAGGGCAGCATATCGGCGTGCCGCCTTCTCTCGAAGTGCTGCGGCGGGACGGCTGGCCGATTTATGAAGTCTTTCAAGCGACCTACCGCCCCGATTGGCTGGCACACGACATAAGAGGCTTTGCACTCGCAGGCGGGCAGCCTGGCGGGCAACTCGCTGCCGCCGCCCATGCACACATTGTCGGGCTGGGCGCGAATGCAACACAAAGCCCTGTGGATGCCGGGCTTTGGCCATCGGAGGCCTGCGGCAAGCTTCGTGCGCGCCAGCGGCCGGCGGCACGGCTCCCACACTGATCCTCACAACGGAAAGGCGCCGCACCCGGCAAGGTGCGGCGCACTAAAAAGGTATTTCAGCGTATGCCGAATTTAGCACCCCCGTCGTTGGCGGGCAACGGCTCGCCGTCTCTTGACGCTCCGCCGCACGAATTCGCAATCTGGCTTGTTCAAAAAATCCCCGGAGCCTTGGTGTTCCCTGTCGAGCCCGGCGGCAAGCGGCCACTCCATCGGGGCTGGCAGCAAGTTGCAACGCGGGACATCGAAGTTATCCGGCGCTGGGGCATCGATCATCCCAATGCCAATTTTGGCCTGACAAACGTGGTGGGGCTCGATCTTGACAGGAAACACGGCGCAGACGGCGTGGAGTTGTTTCTGAAATGGACAAAGGCGCTCGCGCTTACCCGTGGCGATCTCTCGGCGGCGCTAACCGTGACAACTGCCACGGGCAGCGCCCACGCCATCTTTGCATTGCCCGAAGGCTTTGATGCGCTTGCCCAGACCAACATTTGGCCGGCGGCGATCGGTGATCGGCCCGACAGTCAAGATGGGCG
>CAITOD010000277.1 GCA_903893935.1 uncultured Sphingomonadales bacterium | reverse complement strand
GTCAGCTTCAAATCGGCGCTCACCCCGGCCGATGCCGAAGCGATCCGCGCCTATCTCATCCACCGCGCCAACGAAGACAAGGCGCTCGAAGCCAAAATGGCCGCCAACTAAATCCTCCCCGTACCGGGGAGGATCATTCAACCGGCGAAGAAGTTGAGTTCGAGCAGCACGTTGTTGGGGTCGGTGGTGAACACTTGCCGCAGCCCGATCGCGGCAACGTGGTTGGTCTGGCACGCCAGCCCCATCGCCGCGATCCGCGCAAGCACTTCATCGTGCCCGGTGCAGTTCAAGGCGACATGGTGGATTGCGCCTGTCACCGCGCCGGGTTCGACCACGCGATCATATGTGCGCGGGCAATCGACCGAATTGATGTGCACGATCGCCAATCCGTTTTCGTCGAACATCCATTGCGCGTTTTGCGGGGTCAGCGGCGGCGGCGCATCGCGCCGTTCCAGCCCCAGCAGCGCGGCATAAAACGCAGCCGTTTCATCGAGACGGTCGGTGATGATATTGACATGATCGAGCCGGTTTACGCGCATCGGGCCTCTCCTTTGCCACGCATCATAGAATAAGCCCGGCGCAACAGGGGCATCAAAATTCGCATGGGCGAGCGGCGCCAATTGCCACCTTGGCACGCGGGCTTTATGCACCCGCCATTGCCCATACCATCCCCGGGGGAGGATCGTTTCATGAAGACCCGCGCTGCCGTCGCATTCGAAGCCAAAAAGCCGCTCGAAATCGTCGAACTCGATCTCGAAGGCCCCAAAGCCGGCGAAGTGCTGGTCGAAATCATGGCTACCGGCGTGTGTCACACCGATGCCTATACGCTCGACGGGCTCGACAGCGAAGGCCTGTTCCCGAGCGTGCTGGGCCACGAAGGTGCCGGGATCGTGCGCGAAATTGGCGCCGGCGTGACCAGCGTCAAACCCGGCGATCACGTCATCCCGCTTTACACGCCCGAATGCCGCCAGTGCAAATCATGCCTTTCGGGCAAGACCAACTTGTGCACTGCGATCCGCGCGACGCAGGGCAAAGGCCTGATGCCCGATGGCACCACGCGCTTTTCATACAAGGGTCAGCCGATCTATCACTACATGGGCTGCTCGACTTTTTCGAATTTCACCGTGCTGCCCGAAATCGCGGTCGCCAAGATCCGCGAAGACGCCCCGTTCCAGACCAGCTGCTACATCGGCTGCGGCGTGACGACCGGCGTGGGTGCGGTGGTCAACACCGCCAAAGTCCAGGTCGGTGAAAATGTCGTGGTGTTCGGGCTCGGCGGCATCGGGCTCAACGTGATCCAGGGTGCGGCACTGGCAGGTGCCAGCAAGATCGTCGGCGTCGATATCAACCCGGCGCGCGAGGAATGGGGCCGCAAGTTCGGCATGACGCATTTTCTCAACTCCAAGGGCCTGAGCCGCGAAGAAACCGTCGCCAAAGTGGTCGAACTGACCGACGGCGGCGCGGATTATACCTTCGATGCGACCGGCAACACCGAAGTCATGCGCACCGCGCTCGAAGCGTGCCATCGCGGCTGGGGCACCTCGATCATCATCGGCGTGGCCGAAGCGGGCAAGGAAATCGCCACGCGTCCGTTCCAGCTGGTCACCGGCCGCAACTGGCGCGGCACCGCGTTCGGCGGCGCCAAAGGCCGCACCGATGTGCCCAAGATCGTCGACTGGTACATGCAGGGCAAAATCCAGATCGACCCGATGATCACCCACGTGATGGGTCTCGAAGAAATCAACACCGCGTTCGATCTGATGCACGCGGGCGAATCGATCCGCAGCGTAATCGTTTACTGATAGCCGGCCCTATGCCCGCCCATGTCCGGCTTCGCCGGCGGGGCGGGTGAGGCGCGTAACAGTGCAGCAAGGGTAGCTTCGACGATTCCGTCCGTTTGCTGCGATGCCCGATTTCACATCGCCGAAATACCGCCGTCGAGCTTCAGCTCTGCGCCGGTCATGAAACTAGATTCGTCGCTGGCGAGATAGAGCACGCCATTGGCGATTTCCTGCGGCACGCCGACCCGGCCGAGCGGGATCTGGCGGGCGAGTTTGCCCATCACCACGTCTTTGGTGAGGCCGGCATTGGCGCCGATGCCGTCGAGGATCGGGGTGTCGACAAAGGTCGGGTGGATCGAATTGCTGCGGATGTTCCAGCCGCGTTTGGCGCAATAGAGCGCCACCGATTTGGACAGCATCCACACCGCCGCTTTGCTCGCGTTGTAGCCGGGCATCGTGTCCGATGCGATCAGCCCGGCGATCGAGCTGATATTGATGATCGACCCGGGCTGGTTGTCTTTCATCAGCGGCAGCGCTTTCTGGCAACCGAGGAACACGCTGTCGACATTGATGGCAAACCCGCGCCGCCACTCTTCGAGCGTGCAGCTTTCGATATGCCCGCGCACGCCCACGCCCGCGTTGTTGACCAGCACCGAAAGCCCGCCCAGATGTTCGGCGGCAAACGCGATTGCGCGGTCCCAGTCTTCCGCACTGGTGACATCGTGCGCGAGCGCAAACGCGGTTCCGGCGCCGAGCTCTGCATTGATGCCGGCGGCAACGCTTGCCACTTTGTCGGCGTTGAGATCGGTCAGCAGCACGCGTGCACCTTCGCGCGCCAGCGTGCGTGCATGCGCCTCGCCCAGCCCTTGCGCCGCGCCTGTCACCAGCGCCTTTTTGCCTGCAACCCTGCCCGCCATCGCTTCTCTCCGCCGCTCTTAGAGCATGATGCGATAAAGAAGAATCACATCATGCTCTAAGAGTCTTTGTTTTCGCATGATTTGTTGCGAAAAACCGGTTCCCACTTTTTCGCATCATGCTCTAGTCGTTTGATTAAACGCTTATGAGGCGGGGGCCGACAAACAACAACAGTCTTGTGTCGATGCCATAGCCTTCGGCGCGTTTGGCCGCGACAAAGGCATCGATCGCGTCGAGTGCGACGCGGTGCACGGTAATGCCCTCGTCACCCACCCCGCCGCCCGCGCCCACGCGTTCGAGCCCGGTGGCGTGGAACAGCGTGAAAGCTTCGGTGACCATGCCGGGCGATGAATAGAATTCGCCCAGTTCGGAGATATTGGCCGCGCGGTAGCCGGTTTCCTCTTCGAGCTCGCGCGCGGCTGCGGTCAGCGCGTCTTCATGCTCGTCGCCTTCGTGATCCCCGACGAGACCCGCCGGCAGTTCGATCGTGCGGCGGCCCAGCGGCACGCGAAACTGTTCGACAAAGATCACGTGGCCGGCGTCGACCGCCAGAATCACCGCGGCGCGGATATTGCGCGTGCGGCTGACATATTCCCACCGGCCGCGCGTCTTGGCGGCGATGAACCGGCCCTGCCAGTGGACGTGTTCGGCCTGCGCATATTCGTCTTCGAGGCTCATAGTTCGATCGGTCCGTCGGGCAATTCGTTGCCGGGTTTGGCATCGCGCGGGAAATGTTGGGCCAGCACCGCGCCCACCGCCGCCACGCCCGCGATCACGCCATCGGCCACGCGCGTTTCGCGAAAATGCGCAAGCATCGCATGCATCGCATCGCCCCATACTTCGGGCGCCACTTTGCCCGCGATCGAGGCGTCGGCGATGATTTCGGCGCGGCGTTCGGCCACCGAGAGATAGATCACCACCCCGGTCGCGCCGCGCGTGCGCCCTTGTGCGGCCAGACGAAACGCGGTTCTGGCCCGTGCCCGCACGCGGGCCGTCTTGATCGGACCCGGTGTCAGCAGCAGCCGCAGGCGGCGCCACAGCAGGATCAGCCACATCGCGGCAAATTTGACGCTGGCGACAAACAGCGCCAGCCCCAGCACGTCGCGCGGGGTCCATTGGTGTGCCCACAGCCCCAGCACCATGTCGACCAGCCCGAGATAAAATCCCGTGGCGAAAGTCAGCGCCAGCAGGGCCAGACCCGCGATCAGCGCCGACCACACCAGCGCGACATCGGCATAGCTGTCCGATGCGCGGGTGATGACGGTCACGATTTCGCCGTTGGCATGGGCTTCGGCCGCGCCGACTGCGGCGG
>CAITOD010000276.1 GCA_903893935.1 uncultured Sphingomonadales bacterium | reverse complement strand
GGCAATGATCATCCGCACCGGGGTGGGGTTGAAGCCGTTGCAGGGGTGGTTGATCTGCGGGCAGTTTGACACGACCACCACCACGTCCATCTCGGCCAGCAGATCGACATGCAGCCCGGGCGCGGATATGCCGTCGACAATGCCGAGCGCGCCATCGGCTTCGACCGGCACGTTCATGAAGAAATTGATGTTCGACACCATGTCGCGCTTGGTGCGGCCATAATCGGCGTTGGCGAGCAGGAAATTGTCGACGCAGGCGTGTTGTGCCTTGGTGTGGTGGCCATAGCGCAAGGTGTTGGATTCGCAGCTGCACGCCCCGCCAATGGTGTCGTGGCGCGCGACCGAAGTTGATCCCACGGTCATCATCGGCCGGCCCTCGTTGGACAAGAGCTGCGTGCCGGTATTGAGATAGACATTGCCTTGCGCGGCGATGGTATCCTGCGCGCTGTAGCGTTCGGCGTCGTCGTGCGCGGCGTAGATCAGGAAATCGACCGCCTGGTTGCCTTCGAGATCGACAATGCGCAGCGTTTCACCCTTTCTGACCAGATGGTGCCATGGCGCGCGCGCGGCGACCTCTTCGTCATGGACAATCCTGCCGGGCAAGTCGGGAACGGGCCTGTTCGCAATCATCGCAGCCTTACCTCCGGTAATAGTCTTCGACGTTTTCAAACGCGCGCAAGCCTTCGGGCGTGGCCACGCGGATCGCGTCGTCCACCGGCGTGATCGGACCGCGCCACGCGGTTGCGCGCACCGGGGTCACGCAATAGTCCGGGCGCGGATCGCGCACATGCGGGCAATTGGCGAGCACCAAGATCACGTCCATTTCCGCGCGCAAAGTGATTGCCTGTCCGGGCCTGTGCGGTCCGTGATCGAGCTCGATCGCTCCATCTGCGGCGATTGCCACCGGCTTGAACCAGGTGACGCAAGGGTGGATGTCGCGCCGGTTCATGCCATATTTGGCAAGCGCGATGACAAACCGGTCGCGCGCGTTGGGATGCGCGCCGTGGTTGCAGCCGTCGCCGTATTTGCGCGCGTTCGAAGCCTGGTTCGATGCGCCGCAAAACGCATCGTGGCCTTTGTTATCGTCGGCGATCACCGACATCAGCACGCGTCCCATGTCGGACAGCAGCAGGCGCCCTTCGCCGAGATAGGCGTTCCACTGGATCTTCACGGTATCGGCCACGTTCAGGCGTTCGACCGGCCGTTCGGCGTTGAACACCAGCATGGCAATTGTGCCATCGCCATGGAGATCGGTCAGGCGCAGCCGCGTGCCGCGCGCCAGCACGCGCGCAGCATAGCCCCCCGCGGCAATCGTTTCGTCCCACACCACATCCTCGCCGGCGACGCCCGGGGGAAGGTCGGTCGCGGCCGTGGCGGGGATTGTCGGCATTGCTTCGACGCGGGTGCCGGCCATCGCGCGCGCATGCGCACGCGCACCGGCGGGATCGGCGGTGGTGCTGGACGCTGTCATCGCGCCTTTTCCTCTCTCGTTCAGTCAACCAGCTTGAGCGTCAGCCCGATCGTGCGCGGGTGCACGGTATAGCCTTCGGTCACGGTGTTGATTTCGGGGCGCTGAATGACCGTGGTGTTGTTGAACAGGTTCTTGGCATAAAGCGTGATCTGGTTGGTGCCGAAACGCAAGCCCACGCTGGCGTTCACCACGCCATACGACGGGTTGTAGTAATTGGTGTCGGTCAGCAGATAACTGCCATAGCTGTGCCCGGTATAGGCATAGTTGATCAGGGCGACGACCGCGCTCGATGGCCCGACCTGGTGCAGATAATTGGCGCCCGCAGTCGCGGTGAAATCGGGCACATCGATCAGGTGCCGCCCTACCGGAACGTCGATCGGATTGTTGGTCTGGACCACTTTGGCGTCGTTGGTGCTTGCCGTCGCACTGATCGACAGGCTGGACGTGAGCTTGAACGAGGCTTCGGCTTCGGCGCCCCAGATGCGCGCGTTGCCGATATTGGCAGTGAAATAATATCCGCAAGTCGGCAGATAGATCTGCTGCTGGATGTTGTTCCAGTTGGTCAGATAGCCCGACGCGTTCAGGCGGATACGGCGACCGGCAAATTCATTTTTGGAGCCGACTTCATAAGTCCACAGGCTGTCCGATTTGAACACGGTCGGCTGGGTGGTCTGGTTGATCGCCTGAAAATCGTTGTTGCAGATCGACGTGGG
>CAITOD010000275.1 GCA_903893935.1 uncultured Sphingomonadales bacterium | reverse complement strand
TGGCCGATGCGGCAGCGCAGGACGCCGCGCTCGATGCGGCAAAATCCACCTTCGGGCCGATCGACCTGGTGTTTGCCAACGCGGGCACCGGGGGCAGGTTCGGCCCGATCGGTGAATGCCCCGATGCGGTGTTCGAAGCGGTGCTGGCGACCAATCTGACATCGGTGTTTCGGCTGCTGCGCCGCGTCATACCCGGCATGGCCGCGCGCGGCAGAGGCAGCGTGGTGGTGACCGGCAGCCTCGCCAGCGTGCGCGGCATGCCGATGAACGCGGCCTATGTCGTCTCGAAGCATGGCCTGGTCGGGCTGGCGATGGCGGCCGCAGCCGAAGGCGCGCGCACCGGCGTGCGGGTCAATTGCCTGCTGCCCGGGTTTATCGACACGCCGATGCTGCGCCAATTGGGCGACGATCCCGATGCGATCCGCACCCGGCTGGGCGCGAAAGTGCCGCAAGGGCGCGTCGGCAGCGCTGACGAAGCCGCCGAACTGGTGGCATTCCTGCTGTCGGATGCAGCCAGCCATGTGACTGCGCAATCGATTGCCGTCGACGGCGGCATGCTCGGGGTGCTGATGTCGGGATAACGGGAGACTGAGGATGAGCTTGCGCTATTACCATGCCGAACCGGCAGCCAATTCGCTGAAGTCGATGATCTGTCTCAAGGAAAAGGGGCTGGAGTTCGACAGCGTCTATGTCGATCTGCACAAGTTCGAGCAGCATTCCGACTGGTTTGTCGCGATCAATCCCGAAGGCCAGGTGCCGGTGCTGGTCCACGACGGGGCGGTGATCACGCAGACCACGGTGATCAACGAATACCTCGACGATGTGTTTCCCGATCTGCCGCTGCGTCCGTTCGATGCCGTGGGCAAAGCGCGGGTGCGCGCGTGGAACAAGTTCGTCGACGAGCATGTGATGAATTACGTGTCGATGCACGGCTGGCACCGCATGGTGGGCGTGATCGCGCGCAGCATCGACAGTGGCGAATTCGAAAAGCTGGTCGAACGCATTCCCTTGCCCGATCAGCGCAAGAAATGGCAGACCGCGCGCTCGGGCTTTTCCGAAGCCGATCTGGCGCATGCGATCGAGAAGATCGTCTATGCTTGCGCCAAAGTCGAAAAGCAGCTGGGCGAAAGCGCCTGGATCGCGGGCGACATGTTCACCACCGCCGATGCCAATTTCTACTCGATGTGCGGCATGATGGTCGAACGCATGTTCCCCGAACTGGAAGTCGCGGCGAACTATCCCCGGCTGGTCGACTGGCGCGAACGGATGAACGAACGGCCAGGCGTCAAGGCGGCGCTGGAAATGCCCGATCACACCAATCCGGCACTGCGCACCTGGACCGGGCACGCGCGGTAGGCCCCGGCAATGGCAACTTTTGTTCTGATCCACGGATCGTGGCACGGGGGCTGGTGCTTTGATCGCCTGCGCGGCCTGCTCGAAAGCGCGGGGCATCATGTGATCGCGCCCGATCTGCCCGGCATGGGCGGCGACGAGGCGGCGCTGGCGGCGGTTACGCTCGCCGGCTGGGCCGAATTTGCCGCCGATCTGTGCCACAGCGCGCCGCAGCGTCCGGTCATTCTGGCCGGGCACAGCCGCGGCGGGCTGGTGATCAGCCAGGCTGCCGAACTGGCGCCCGATGCGATCGATACGCTGGTTTATATCTGCGCGATGATGCTGCCCGACGGGATGTCGCGCGCCGATTTCAAGCGGCTGGAAGAGCCCAACCCGGCGTTCGACGCGCTGATTTCGCCCACCCCCGGCGGGCACGGCACGCGCATCACCGGCGCCGATCCGGGCGCGGTGTTCGCCCAGCTGTCACCGCCCGAACTTGTCGCGCAAGCCATGGCGCGCCTGGTCGATGAACCGCATGGCCCGCGATCGACCCCATTGCGCCTGACGGCCGAGCGTTTCGGGCGCGTGCCGCGCGTCTATGTCGAATGCACCGACGACCGGACGATCCCGCTCAGCAGCCAGAGACGGATGCAGGCGCATGTGCCGGGCGCGCGGGTCGAGACGCTGTGGGCCGATCACAGCCCGTACCTGTCGCGCCCCGAAGCGCTCGCGGCCATTCTGACTGCGCTCGCCTGACAGATATCCCCCGCAAAAGGGGAGGGCTGGCATGCTCAGTCGCGAAACACCACCGTCCGCGTACCGTTGATCAGCACGCGGTCTTCGAGATGCAGCCGCACCGCTTCGGCCAGCACGCGGCGTTCGATATCGCGGCCTTTGCGCACCAGATCGTCGGGGCGGTTGGCATGGCTGATCGCTTCGACATCCTGATGGATGATCGGGCCTTCATCGAGATCCTCGGTCACGTAATGCGCGGTTGCCCCGATCATCTTGACCCCGCGCGCATGCGCCTGGTGATAAGGCTTGGCGCCTTTGAACCCGGGCAGAAACGAATGGTGGATGTTGATGCAGCGGCCCGACAGGAATGCAGCCATCTCGTCCGACAGGATCTGCATATAGCGCGCCAGCACGACCAGATCGGCGCCGGTCGATTGGACCACGTCGCGGATCTGCGCTTCCTGCTGCGGCTTGGTGTCGCGCGTGATCGGAAAATGATAATAGGGGATATCGCCCAGCAGCGTGATCGAAAGCGCCTCGCGCGGATGGTTGCTGACAATGCCAACCACATCCATGGTCAGTTCGCCGATGCGGTTGCGATAGAGCAAGTCGCCGAGGCAATGGTCGAACTTGCTGACCAGCAGCAGCACTTTGCGTCGCGCGGCTTTGGCGCGCAGCGCCCAGTGCATCGCATGCTGCGCCGCAATCGGCGCAAATCCGTCATGGATCTGCACGAGGCTGGCACCGCGCGGGTCGAATTCGACGCGCATGAAAAACGAGCCTTCAAGCTCGTCGTTGAACTGCTTGGCTTCGACAATATTGGCCCCGCTTTGCGCCAGATAGCCGGTCACGGCGGCGGTACTCCCGGGTGTGTCGCGGCACGACAGCGACAGAATCTGATGGTCTGCGGTGGAATCCTGGGTCATGACGAGTTCCTCTCTCAAGGGCCGGATTGACGCTGTGCCCGGCCACTTTTCGTTTGCACGGTGCCTTTTTCATAGTATGTGTTGCATACAAATAGCAATGTGCCTGTTGCAACAAGATGGAGAGGGACAGCGTGTCGGCCACAAATCTGGATCAACTGCTCGCGCAGCAAAGCAACATCGTCGGCATGCTGCGCAATTCGCAGCTCGGTGCCTATGTCTATCCTGTTGTCGCGCCTGAATTTTCCAACTGGCGGTCGGAACAATGGGCGTGGCAGCACAGCGCGGTGCTGTTCGACCAGTCGCATCACATGGTGAACCTCTATATCCGCGGACGCGATGCGGCGAAGTTGCTGTCCGACACGATGATCAACAGCTCGAAAGGCTGGGCGGTCAACAAGGCCAAGCAATATGTGCCGACCACGCCTTATGGCCACGTGATCGGCGACGGCATCATCTTCTGGGAAGAAGCCGAATCGTTCACCTATGTCGGCCGCGCGCCCGCGTCGAACTGGCTGCGCTATCACGCCGCCACCGGCGGCTATGATGTCGAGATCGAGCTCGACGACCGTTCGCCGATGCGGCTGATGGGCAAGCCCGCGCGGCGCAAGGAATGGCGCTTCCAGATCCAGGGACCACAGGCGTGGAACGTGATCGAAAAGCTGCATGGCCAGCCGCTCGAACAGCTCAAGTTTTTCAACATGGCGACAATGCACATCGCCGGGCACACCGTGCGCACGCTGCGCCACGGCATGTCGGGCGCGCCGGGGCTCGAAATCTGGGGTCCTTATGATACGCAGGATGAAATCCGCAACGCAATCCTCGAAGCCGGCAAGGAATTCGGCCTGATCGCCTGCGGCAGCCGCGCCTATCCGTCGAACACGCTCGAATCCGGCTGGATCCCGTCGCCGCTGCCGGCGATCTACACCGGCGAGAAGCTCA
>CAITOD010000274.1 GCA_903893935.1 uncultured Sphingomonadales bacterium | reverse complement strand
CCGCGCACTGCGCGCGGCTCGATGCATTTGTCGCTGCGGCGTGAGCTTTGGCTTGCGGCAAAATCGGGTCTAGTCTGTGGCCGCGCCGGGGCTGGCGCGGTGGGATGACGGCCCCCGCACAAAGCGGTGGCCGGTGCGGGTGGCGAGATCGGCCGCCACGACGCTGACCATGCCGAACACGCTGCCGGTCTGTTCAAAGGCGATCATGCCGAGCCAGAGCTCGTCACTCGCCAGGCGTCGCAGCTGGTTGATCATGCCACGCGCTCCTTCAGGCTTCGGCCAAGGCCATCGTGCGGGCAATGCCGCGCTGAAACGCGGGGCGCGCTTCAAGCTCGGCCACGTAGCGCTGCACATTGGGGGCATTGTCGATCGACACTTCGGCGAACTGGCGGCGCCACAGCCAGCCATAATGCGCGATGTCGGCGATGCTGAGTTCGTCGCCGGCAATGAACTGCTGGCGGCCGAGGATCTGGTCGAACAGGCCGATGATCCGCTGCGCTTCGTTGCCGAAACGGTCGATTGCAAGCGGGATCGGCTCGGGCGCGAACTTGCGGAAGAAGCCGGCATTGCCGAACGCCGGGCCCAGGCCCGAAGCGTGGACAAACAGTTGCTCGAACACGCGTGCGCGCAACACGCCTGCGGCAGGCAGCAGCTTGCCGGTCTTTTCGGCGAGATAGACCAGGATCGCGGCACTTTCGCTCAGCGTCAGGTCGCCATCGACCAGCACGGGGACTTTGGCATTGGCGTTGAGCGCCACGAAAGCAGGGTCTTTCTGACCGCCCTGGCGGATATTGACAGGGTGAAGCGTGTAGTCGAGCCCGAGCTCTTCGAGCGCGATCGGCACTTTGACACTGTTGGGGGTGGAAAAGGCATAGACTTCGATCATGGCTGTCACTCCGGTTGAGAAGGTCTCGCCGTTTCCGGCGCAAGGCATCAATGGCCAGATTTGCCGGCCGCGGGCAGACCGGTCGACGCGATAGCTCTCATTCCCGCCGGGAATGGGCGAACGGTTCAGGCGCGCACCAGCGCGGCAGCGCGCACGGCGGGCAGCATGTCGGCGGGTTCGGGGCGCCGGGTGTAGTCGGGGTTGACTTCGGCATAGCGGATCATGCCGTCCTGCCCGATCACGAACCGGCCGGGCATCGGCAGCGTCCAGCTGTCATCGCCGTTGAAGCCGGGCAGATCGTTTCGGAGCGACTTGTAGAGCTCGACCAGATAGTCGGGCAGGGCGAAGCGCAAGCCGAACGCTTCGGCCACCTGGTTGTGCGCGTCGGACAGGATCGGAAAATCGAGCCCGTTGGTCTGCACCGATTTGCGGCTGTTGGGCCGGGTCTGCGGCGAAATCGCGATCAGACTGGCCCCGGCGTCGCGAAAGGCGGGCAGGGTCGCCTGCAGCGCCTGAAGCTCCATGTTGCAATAAGGGCACCACACGCCGCGATAGAAGCTGATAATCAGCGGCCCGCGCGCCAGCAGCGCATGCAGCGACACCTGGGTTCCGTCGTGCGCCGGCAGCGTGAAATCGGGCGCATAATCGCCAGCTTGCAGCGCGCGTTCGGCAGCGCCGCTGGCAATCAGTTCGCCGGTCGCGCGGTCCATTGTCGCAATGACCGAAGCGGGGACGTTGTAGGGCGGCTTACCGGCGCGAAATTCGGCCTTGAAAGCATCGAGCCTGTCTTGAAGCGTCATTGTCGTTGTCCTGGAGAAGAAGCGTTGCGTTGGCGGTTGAATACGCTGAACGCCGCGTGGGCGGACGACGGCTTGAAGCGATAATCCCTATTCCGGTGTGGAATGGCCTGGGGTAGGATCAGGTGCCTTCAACCGGGAGCTGGGCATGGATCGCTTGGGTGCAATGGCAACGCTGGTGCGCGTGGTCGATACCGGCTCGTTTTCGGCGGCCGCGCGGCAGCTCAATATCGGCCAGCCTGCGATCTCCAAGACGATTGCCCAGCTCGAAGACCGGCTCGGCGTGCGGCTGCTCACGCGCACGACACGCGGGCTCACCCCGACCGAGGCGGGCCTGCGCTTTTATGAGCGCGCGCGCCGCTCGATCGAAGAGGCCGACGAAGCCGAACTGGCTGCGCGCGGCGAAGGCGCGGGGCTGGCGGGCACTTTGCGCATCTCGGCCGCAACCACGTTTGCCCGGCTTCATGTGGTCAGGCTGCTGCCGGCTTTCCTCGCGGACAATCCCGGGCTCGTGGTCGAACTGGTGCTTGATGACCGGGTGATCGATCTGGTCGAGGAAGGCATCGATGTTTCGTTGCGGATGGGCGATTTGCCCGATTCTTCGGCGACCGCGCGGCGGCTGGGATCGAGCCCGCGGTCGGTGCTGGCGACGCGCCGCTATCTCGATCGGCATGGCGAGCCGGCAAAGCCGTCCGAACTCGCCGGCCACGATGTCCTGATCTACACCCAAGGGCGGTTCGGCACCTGGCGCTTTCGCCGCGAGGCGACCGAAGTCTCGGTGGCGGTCACCGGCCGGTTGCGCACCACCAGTGCCGAAGGCATCCGCGCGGCGGTGCTGGCCGACATGGGCCTGACCATCGCCTCGCACTGGATGCTCGCCCCCGAACTGGCGAGCGGCGAGGTGAAGGCTGTGCTGGAGGACTGGACGCTCGATCCGATCGACTTGTGGGCGGTCTATCCGGCCGGCCGGCTGGTTTCGGCCAAAGCCCGCGCCTTTACCGATCTGGTCGCCGCCAGCTTGCGGGCGGCGGGGTGAGGCGGGCCGCAATGCGCGCGAACCGGCGCTCATGATGTGGCATGAGCAAATCTGGTCAAGCTTCTGATACCGCGATAAATATTGATTTTGACCAGCGTCTCTGACTGGCTTGATCGCCGGGCGGCTTCGGCAATCGACAGCCCTTCGAGTTTGACCAGACGAATGGCTTCGGCCTGGTTCGCCTTGAGTTTGGCAAGCAGGGTGGTGACGTCGATCCGGTGACCGTGTGCCGCGTCGCGTGCATCCGCGTCGCGCGGGCAGGCCGCTGCAACGGGGCATGCCGTGGCATGGGCGCGCAAATGATCGATCCAGCGATAGTGAGCGATCGCCGCCAGCCAAGGCATGAACGGTCGGGCGAGGTCATAACTGGTCCGCTTGCAATGGATCGACACGAGTGTTGCCTCAACCAGATCGTCGATCTGCGACGGCGCGGTTCCGTGAGCGAAGTAATCGTACAGCCACGACCGGCAGCCCGCGAGCAACAGGCGATAAGACGCGGCATCGCCGTTCATCGACGCTGCCATCAGCGGGCGCAAGTTGGCCTCTGTCTCGATCATGACCGGATGATACTCCTCGAAAGTGTCGCTGGCCGACCTGCCCGGGAT
>CAITOD010000273.1 GCA_903893935.1 uncultured Sphingomonadales bacterium | reverse complement strand
GTTCGGCATGGGCGTGGTTTCGGGGCTGGTGATGTCGTACCAGTTCGGCACCAACTGGTCGGTGTTTTCGGACAAGGCGGGGCCCGTCATCGGGCCATTGATGGCCTATGAAGTGCTCACCGCGTTCTTTCTCGAGGCCGGGTTCCTGGGCGTGATGCTGTTCGGCATCAACAAAGTCGGGCGCAAGCTGCATTTTGTGGCGACGCTGGCAGTGGCGATCGGCACCTTCATTTCGGCGTTCTGGATCATCGTGGTCAACAGCTGGATGCAGACGCCGACCGGGTTTGAAATGAGCGCCGACGGGCGGTTCATGCCCGGGCCGAGCTGGCTGGCAATCATTTTCAACCCCAGCTTTCCCTATCGCCTGGTCCATACCGTGCTGGCCGCCTATCTCACCACCGCGTTTGCGGTGGGCGGGGTTGGCGCGTGGCACTTGCTGCGCGATACGAAAAACCCCGGCGCGCGCACGATGTTTTCGATGGCGATGTGGATGGCAGCCCTGGTGGCGCCGGTGCAGATCATCGCCGGCGATGCGCACGGGCTCAACACGCTCGAATACCAGCCGACCAAGATTCTGGCGATGGAAGGCCACTTTCAAAGCCATCCGCACGGCGCGCCGCTGATCCTGTTCGGCCTGCCCGATCAGACGCACCAGCGCGTCGATTATGCGATCGAAGTGCCCAAAATGTCGTCGCTGATCCTGAAGCATGATCCCAATGCCGGCCTGCCCGGGCTCGATACGGTGCCGCTGGCCGATCAGCCGCCGGTCGCGGTGGTGTTCTTCGCCTTCCGCGTGATGGTCGGGCTGGGCATGGCGATGGCGGGGCTCGGGCTGTGGAGCCTGGTCATGCGCGTGCGCGGGCGGCTCTATGCCGCGCCAATGCTCCACCGCGCGGCGGTGCTGATGGGGCCGGCCGGGTTCATCGCGGTGCTGGCGGGCTGGGTGGTGACCGAAACCGGGCGCCAGCCTTACACCGTCTATGGCCTGTTGCGCACCGTGCACAGCGTGTCGCCGCTGGCGGGCTCGACCGTGGCGACCTCGCTCGCCGCGTTTGCGCTGGTCTATTTCGTGGTGTTCGGCATGGGCATTGCCTATCTCTTGAAACTGATGGCCAAACCGCCGCAAGCGCACGAAACGACGCTCGACGGCACGCCGATCCGCAGCGCCGGGCTGACCCCCGCGCCCGCGCTCGGCGGACTTGAGGAGCTGCCGGTATGAACCTGTTCGCCGCGATCGACCTTACTGTGATCTGGGCCGGGATCATCGGCTTTGCGATTGTCGCCTATGTCGTGCTCGATGGCTTCGACCTTGGCATCGGCATCCTGTTCCCGTTCATCCGCGTGGGGACCGACCGCGACACCGCGATGAACAGCATCGCACCCGTCTGGGATGGCAACGAGACCTGGCTGGTGCTGGGCGGCGGCGGCTTGCTGGCGGCGTTTCCGCTGGCTTATGCGATCATCCTGCCGGCGCTCTACATTCCGCTGATGGCCATGCTGCTCGGGCTGGTGCTGCGCGGGGTGGCGTTCGAATTCCGCTGGCGCGATCCGGCGCACCGCGCGTGGTGGGACACGGCGTTCAATCTGGGCTCGACACTGGCGACGTTCATGCAAGGCGCCGCGCTCGGCGGGCTGCTGCGCGGGGTGCGCGTGGTCGGGCGCGGCTATGCCGGCGGCGCGTGGGACTGGCTGAGCGGGTTCAGCCTCCTGACCGGCGCCAGCCTCGTGCTCGGCTATGCGCTGCTCGGCGCGTGCTGGCTCAACTGGAAAACACAAGGCCCGCTGCAGCGCCAGATGGTGACTTATGCGGGCCGCTTCGGAATCCTGCTGCTCACCGCGATCGGCGCAGTCAGCCTCGCCACGCTCGGGCTCGATGGCAATTATGCCGCGCGCTGGCTGGCGTTTCCCAACGTGCTGTTCACCGCGCTGGTGCCGCTGGCAACGCTGGTGGTGGTCGTGCTGTTCTACCGCAGCCTCGCGCGCGGCCGCGAAGTGCAGCCGTTTTTCCTCGCGCTCGCGCTGTTCGGCCTGTGCATTGCGGGCCTCGGCATTTCGATCTGGCCCGATGTGGTGCCCTTGCGCGTCTCGATCTGGCAAGCCGCCGCCCCCTTGCGCAGCCAGGAATTCATGCTGGTGGGCGCGAGCGTGATGGTCCCGGTGATCCTGGCCTATACCGGCTGGGCCTATTGGGTGTTCCGCGGCAAAGTCGGCACCGAAGGCTACCACTGATGGACGGCCCGACACAGGCGCCGCTGTGGCAGCGGCTGGGGTGGATGGTCGCGATCTGGGCTGGGAGTGTGGTGGCGCTGGGGGTGGTGGCTGGGGTGATACGGATGGTGTTGAGGCGTTAGGGGGGTGGGCAGATTTGGGTGACTGCTTGGTGCGACCGCGGATGGCCTTTTATAAGACCGTCCTGCCACTCACGGGACAGCCGAAAGAGACAATTTCGGACGAAAACGTAAGTCTTTTGGTGGGGTCGTTGATAGCCCTTAGCGCGGACGATCCGGAACGTCCGGTTCTATAGTTGGCAGGCATGACGCTGACGCCAAGTTGCCCTGCCTGATTTACCGGCAACCACGCGACAACGCCTCACATCACATTCCGCACCTAGTCGCCGCGACTCTTAACCGAGACCTCGCTCGTCATTTGCAGTAATTTATTGCTGTGATACCCGAGTTTGCGGAATCCATGGAATTTGCGAAAGATGGGGCTCAGTCAGATTGGAGAACGCGCGGTTCGCTGTTGTCCTGCCTTGATGGAGTTCAGCTATCTGGACGTCCGAATAGCGCGAGGCAACTGCACCCTAACCCCGTAGTCCAACGCGAGCGAGCCAATCCGATCTCACCGGACCGGGCGGGCTTGCCAAGTTGAGGACGATCGGCATCCGCGCGCTGTTCGTGTCGGCGTCGTGAAACTCAATCATCGCCGTTATCTTGCCGTTCCGTTGTTTCGGCATGCCGCGATGAAAGATCGTCGCCGATGCAGGGAGCGTACGCCCGGCAGGTATATTAGAGCGTTTTTCGATCAATCTGGTTCATAACCGCATGAACTGAAAT
>CAITOD010000272.1 GCA_903893935.1 uncultured Sphingomonadales bacterium | reverse complement strand
CGCCGCCAGCCAGCCCAGTTCCTTTTTCCACGGCACCTGGATCAGGCTGGCCGGATCGGGCACGGCAAACAAGTCGGGATCGGCGGGCGTCATGTCGAGCCAGGTGGCAAAGCCGGCAAAGCCCGCGCCGTTCTTCTGCATTTCGCCGATCGCGGCGGCCGGCACCAGCTTGGCACGCTGGTTGCCGAACAAGTCGGTGTAGCAAATCAGGAAATACTTGATGCCCTTGGCCTGGGCCACTGCCGCCAGATCGATGCTCATCCCGCAACCCTTTGTTAGAATGTTTGCCCGGGTATCCAGTTGGTTCCCGCCAGCGGCACGCGCGCCATCGCCGCAGCTTCGATCGTCAGCGCAACGAGGTCTTCGGGTTCGAGATTGTGCAGATGGCTCTTGCCGCAAGCGCGCGCGATGGTCTGCGCTTCGAGCGTCAGCACCGCGAGGTAATTGGCGAGCCGCCGCCCCGCCGCGACCGGATCGAGCCGCGCCGCCAGCAAGGGGTCCTGCGTGGTGATGCCCGCCGGGTCGCGGCCTTCGTGCCAGTCGTCATAGGCGCCGGCAGTGGTGCCGAGCGCTTCGTATTCGGCTTCGTAATGCGGATCGTTGTCGCCCAGCGCCACAAGTGCTGCGGTGCCGATCGCGACCGCATCGGCGCCCAGCGCCAGCGCTTTGGCGACATCGGCGCCGTTGCGGATGCCGCCCGACACGATCAGCTGCACTTTGCGGTGCATGCCGAGGTCTTGCAGCGCCTGCACGGCGGGGCGGATCGCGGCGAGGATCGGGATGCCGACATGTTCGATGAACACGTCCTGCGTTGCCGCGGTGCCGCCCTGCATGCCATCGAGCACCACCACATCGGCGCCCGATTTGACCGCCAAAGCCACATCGTAATAGGGCCGGGTGGCGCCGATCTTGACGTAGATCGGCTTTTCCCAATCGGTGATTTCGCGCAGTTCCTCGATCTTGATTTCGAGATCGTCGGGGCCGGTCCAGTCGGGATGGCGGCAGGCCGAACGCTGGTCGATGCCCTTGGGCAGGGTACGCATCGCCGCCACGCGGTCGGAAATCTTCTGCCCCAGCAGCATGCCGCCGCCGCCGGGCTTGGCGCCCTGGCCGACCACCACTTCGATCGCATCGGCCTTGCGGATATCGGCGGGGTTCATGCCATAGCGGCTGGGCAGGTACTGATAGACCAGCGTCTGTGACTGGCCGCGCTCTTCGGGCGTCATCCCGCCGTCGCCGGTGGTCGTGCTGGTGCCGGCAATGCTCGCCCCGCGCCCGAGCGCTTCCTTGGCTTGCGCCGACAGCGCGCCAAAGCTCATCCCGGCGATGGTGATCGGGGTTTTCAGATGGATCGGCTTTTTGGCAAAACGCGTGCCCAGCCACACGTCGGTCGCGCATTTTTCGCGATAGCCTTCGAGCGGATAGCGCGAGACCGAAGCGCCCAGAAACAGCAGATCGTCAAAATGCGGCAGCGCGCGCTTGGTGCCGCCGCCGCGAATGTCGTAAATGCCGGTCGCGGCGGCGCGGCGGATTTCCGCGAGCGTGTGCGGGTCGAACGTGGCGGAGAAACGCGGCAGCGTCTGCGGAATACGCGAATTGTCCATCTGGGCGTTCCTCAGTAGGCCGAGGCGTTGTCGACGTGAAAATTGTAAAGCCCGAGCGCCGAGCCATAGCGGCGGAATTCGTGCGGGCTGACCCCCTCGACGCCGGCTTCGCGCAGCAAAGTTTCGAGCAGTTCGATGTGTTCGGGGCGCAGCTCTTTCTCGATGCAATCGGCGCCCAGGCTCCTGACCGCGCCGCGCACGAAAATGCGCGTTTCGTAAAGGCTGTCGCCGAGCGCTTCGCCGGCATCGCCCAGCACCACCAGATTGCCCGCTTGCGCCATGAACGCCGACATCGGCCCGATCGAGCCTTTGACGACGATGTCGATGCCTTTCATCGAAATGCCGCAGCGCGCCGAAGCATTGCCGTCGATCACCAGCAGACCGCCATGCGCGGTGGCGCCCGCCGCCTGGCTGGCATCGCCTTTGACGTGGACGCGGCCCGACATCATGTTTTCGGCCACGCCCACCCCGGCATTGCCGTTGACGATCACGGTGGCCTGGCTGTTCATCCCCGCGCAGTAATAGCCGGCGTGGCCGTCGATTTCGATCGTCACCGGCGCGTCGACGCCGGCGGCCAACGCATGCGCGCCTTCGGGATTGGCCACATGCCAGTGCGTTTCGTTGGTACTGGCGGGCAGCGCGTGGAGCGCGGCGTTGAGCTCGCGCTTCGAAGTCACGGCCAGATCGACGACGGGCATCAGTTGCGCTCCCACACATAGGCATGCGCGGGTTCGGGCTCGAACAGCCGCGCGGTCTCGATCCCGGGCAGGCCCGCAAGCGCGCGATATTCCGAACCGAATGCCACATAGCGATCGGTTTCGGCCATCACCGCCGGCTTGCACGAAATCGGGTCGCGCATCACGGCAAAGCCGTTTTCGGTGCCGATCACGAATGTATAGAACCCGTCGAGATCCTCGAGCCCGGCTTCGAGCGCTGCGGTCAGGCTGTCGCCTTCGCGCAGCCGCCAGCTGATATAGCCGGCCGCCACTTCGCTGTCGTTGTCAGTGGCGAACGCCAGCCCTTCGTGTTCGAGCTTGCGGCGCAGTGAACGGTGGTTCGACAGCGAGCCGTTGTGCACCAGGCACTGGTCGCGCCCGGTCGAAAAGGGGTGCGCGCCGTCGGTGGTCACGGCGGATTCGGTGGCCATGCGGGTGTGGCCGATGCCGTGCGTGCCGGCCATCGCGGGCAGGGCAAAGCGGTCGGCCACGGCGCGCGGCAGGCCGACTTCCTTGTAGAGTTCGATGCGCGTGCCGGTGCCGGTTACCACGAGATCGGGGCGGTTGAGCGCGAGCCAGCCGCGCACGCGGTCTTCAGCCGCGACCGGGAACGACAGCACCATATGCGTGTCGCGCGCAGTGGCCGTGGCGACATCGGCCAACGCGCCAGCCACTTCATCGAGCCGGGGCCCGCGCAAGGTCACTTTGAGGTGCTCGCTGTCGCCCGCGCCATAGACCGCAAAGCCCGCGCTGTCAGGGCCGCGACCGGTCATCACCACCAGCATCTCGGCCAGCAGCCGGCCGAGTTCGGGCTCAAGCGCCGGGTCCTTCAGAAACAGCCCGACAATTCCACACATCTTGCGATTCTCCCGACAGCAGGCCTGTTCGGAAATAGGCCCGGCGCCGGGAGAATGTCAATCAAGGGGAAAAGAAATTTCCCAAGAGGAATATTGGCGGGGGTTTCCCACTAGCGTGGAAGCGGCACCGGCCCTCTCCCCCACCCGACCTCCCT
>CAITOD010000271.1 GCA_903893935.1 uncultured Sphingomonadales bacterium | reverse complement strand
GCGTCGAACTCGTCGAGGAAGAACGCCTGTCGGGCACCCCGCGCGACTTGTCGCGCCCGGCGCGCTACCGCGCGATTGTCAATTGCGGCGTGCCGGTGCGCGGGATGGAAGTCGAAGTGCGCGGCGAACACGGCGAAGTTGTTGCGCACCACCATATCGGCAAAGTGTGGTGCCGGGGCACCTCGGTGATGCACTCGTATTTCCGCGATCCCGAATCGACCGCGGCCGCGCTCGTCGATGGCTGGCTCGACACCGGCGACATGGGCTACGTCAACGCCGATGGCTATCTGTTCATCGTCGGCCGCGCCAAGGACATGATCATCATCAACGGCAAGAACCACTGGCCGCAGGATATCGAATGGGCGGTCGAACAGCTGCCCGGGTTCCACCAGGGCGATATTGCCGCGTTCGCGATCGAGACCGAAAGCGGCGAGGAAGCGCCCGCCGTGCTGGTGCATTGCCGCGTGACCGACCCCGCCGAGCGCGAACGGCTGCGCGACCAGATCCGCGACAAAGTGCGCGCGATCACCGGCATGAACTGCGTGATCGAACTGGTCCCGCCGCGCACGCTGCCGCGCACCAGCTCGGGCAAATTGAGCCGCGCCAAAGCCAAGAAGCTCTATCTGACCGGCGAAATCGAACCCTACCGCGCCGCCGCCTGATCCTCCCCGGCACGGGGAGGGGGACCGCCTGCAAGGCGGTGGAGGGGTTTTTCGGCTTGGTGCGACCTTGCGTGGTTGCGGGGGGTGGCTGGGTGCTGCCTTGCTGTGTTGCGCGGAGTTGGCTGGGTGCTTGTCCTGCTATGTTGCGCAATCCGGCTCGGCCCCTCCACCATGCTTCGCATGGTCCCCCTCCCCGGCACGGGGAGGATCGGGTTGTGGTCAGAACGGGATTGGCGAGCCGTCCCAGGCGAAGAACCCGCCGCTGTCGGCCGGATTCAGGTCTTCGAGCACGGTGAGCAATGCGGCGGCGCTCGCTTCCGGGGTGAACAACCTGTCGCCCGGGACCCCGCGCTGAAACGGCGCGGAGAGCGCGGTGTCGACAGTGCCCGGGTGCAGCGCTGCGACCACCGCGAGCGGGTGCGTGCGCGCCCATTCGATCGCGATCGTGCGCAGCAGCATGTTGAGCGCGGCTTTGGAGGCGCGATAGGCGTGCCAGCCACCCAGCCGGTTGTCGCCGATCGACCCGACCCGCGCCGACAGCGCGGCAAACACCGCGCGGCGGTCGCGCGGCATCATGGGTGCCACCGCGCGCGCGATCATCGCGGGCACAATCGCGTTGTCGGCAAACTGTTCGGCGAGTGCGGCAGCGCTCAACTGGCGCAGCGCCTTTTCCGGCCCGCTGCCATCGGCGCGCGTCAGGCGCCCGGTCGCGACCAGCACCATGTCGAGCGGCGCGCCAATGCCGGCGACAGTTTCGGCCAGGCCCGCGTCATCCAGCGCATCGAAGCGGAATGCGCGCACTTTCTCCCCGCCCGGCACCGCACCCCGGCGCGACCCTGCAAAAACGACCTCGACATCGTCGCGCGCGGCCAGTTGCCGGACCAAAGCGGCACCGATTCCGCCCGAGGCCCCGAACACCGCGCAGCGCTTCATCGTCGAACAGCCTTCCACGCCCTGGGGTCACACGCGATCCGCATGACCGACGCGAGCACCGCTTCGTCTTCCGCGCGGATGTCGTCGCGAATGCCGCCCGGCTCGTAGTAGGCGGTCACTGCCAGCGGATTGCGGAAATGGCTATCGCCCACCGGGGCAAGCGCAAGCGCCAGATCGTTGACGCGTTCGGCGGATTGGGGACCATATTCCGACCCGGTCTTGTCGCCCGCCTGCCAGCCTGCGGGAAGTCCGGCACGCAGGCGATCGAGCCCGGTGGTGCACGCTTTCATCCAGCCCCACAGGCGCGCGCGCGCCGCACCAGTCAGCACCGGGCCAGTCAGCAGGAGCGACAAGGTCTCCGCCATCGCGGCGGGCGTAGTGGTGTCGTGGACTTCGCCGGGCGCAACCCGGTTGAGCAGCGGCTCCTTGTTGTCGAGCCGGCTGACCGTATCCCCGATCTTGCGCCAGAACGCGGTCAGCGCGGCCGGTCCGCCAAAGCGCGCGAGCAGCAGATTGGCCGCCAGATTGTCGCTGCGTTCGACGGCCGCCTGCGCGAGCGTCAGCACCGGCAGACCTTCGCTAGCCGCCGCCGCTTCGGT
>CAITOD010000270.1 GCA_903893935.1 uncultured Sphingomonadales bacterium | reverse complement strand
GGATCTCTCCAACCGATTTTGAGTCGGTCGCGTCTACCATTCCACCACAGGGGCACACATTGTTCCAAAGTGCACTGGCGTGCACTCAGGCCTCCCGCCCCGCCTCCCCGCCCGACCACCAACGATACCCCACGGTTGGGTGATCGGGCGGAGAGGCGGGGCGGGAGGCCTGAGTCCGCAAACCGCTAGCCGGTCTTTACCCGGCGATCAACCGGCCTTGATCGCACCACCGACCAGTTTCAGCAATTTCGCGTGCAACGCATCGTTGCCCGCCAGCACCGATTCGGCGCAGATCGCGGCCGAACGGCTGCGGAAATCCGACACGAACCCGCCGGCTTCGCGCACCAGCAGGCAGCCGGCGGCGGTGTCCCAGATCGCAAGGTCGGTCTCCCAGAACCCGTCGAACCGCCCTGCTGCAACCCACGCCAGATCGAGCGCGGCGGCACCGTTGCGGCGGATGCCTGCCACGCGCGGGCCCAGTTCCTGATAGATCCGCGTCCACTGTTGCGCATCGCCGCGATTGGCAAACGGAATGCCGGTGCCGATCAGCGCTTCATCGAGGTGGCGCCGCGCCGACACGCGCAAGCGCCGGTCCTGCAACCACGCGCCGCGCGATTTTTCCGCCCAGAAGCTTTCGTCGGTGATCGGCTGATAGACGATCCCGGCGATCACATCGCCCCAGCCCGAGCCATCGGGGCCTTTGCCATCGGGCGCGGGTTCCTGCGCTGCGATCGAAATCGCGAAATGCGGAATGCCGTGGAGGAAATTGGTCGTCCCGTCGAGCGGATCGACAATCCAGCGCGGCTTCGACGGATCGCCCTCGATCGTGCCGCCTTCTTCCATGACAAAGCCCCAGTCGGGGCGCGCTGCCAGCAAGTCGTCGTAGATCGAGCGTTCGGCCTGCTGGTCCGCTTTCGATACGAAATCGGACGGACCCTTGCGGCTGACCTGGAGATGTTCGACTTCGCCGAAATCGCGGCGCAGGCGCGTGCCGGCTTTGCGCGCGGCGCGTTCCATCACGCGAATCAGCCCGGAAATAGCGGCCATTCGCTCAGCCTACTTTGCCGACATACGTGCGTTCGTAGACATCGACCACGATCCGCGTGCCGCTGCCGATATGCGGCGGCACCATCACGCGCACGCCGTTGTCGAGGATCGCCGGCTTGTAGCTCGAAGACGCGGTCTGGCCTTTGACCACCGCATCGGCTTCGACGATCGTCGCTTCGACCTGGTCGGGCAATTGCACCGAAATCGGCCGCTCGTCATACATTTCGAGCAGAACGGTCATGCCGTCCTGCAGGAACGCCGCAGCATCACCCAGCAAGTCCGACGGCAGCGTGATCTGGTCGTACGTCTCGACGTCCATGAACACGAGGTCTTCACCCTCGGCAAACAGGAACTGGAAATCCTTGGTATCGAGCCGCACGCGTTCGACCGTATCGGCCGAGCGGAACCGCACGTTGGTCTTGCGACCATCGATCAGGTTCTTCATTTCGACCTGCATGAACGCACCGCCTTTGCCGGGCTGGGTGTGCTGGGTCTTGGCAACTTTCCAGATGCCTTTTTCGTATTCAAGGATATTGCCCGGACGGATGTCCACGCCGCTGATTTTCATGATGGAAAGAGCCTTGCCTGTTGATGCGCTTGATCAAGTGCGATGGCGGCCCTTAGCCGCTGCCGCCGATTGCTTCAAGTCGCGCGCGTGTGGTAGCGCGTTTCGGTGATCAAAGCCTGCCAACCTCTCGCTCTCGCCGTCGCCCTCTTCGCGCTGTGCGCACAACCGGCGCAAGCCGCGCCCGGCGGCTATTTGCGCGTGCTGCTGCGCGGTTACTGGATTTGCGAAACGCAGGGCGATGCAACCACCCCGGCCATGCGCCGGCTGCAGGACAGTTTCCGCGTGATCGCGGATTCGAGCTATCGCACGAGCAGCGGAGCGACCGGGACGTATCTGCTGCTCGGCACCGACATGGTGATGACCGGCGGGCCGTTTGCAGGCCGCAAATACAAGCTGGTGGGCCAGGGCATTCTGCACCCGCTCGATGCCAGCGGCAAACGCACCACCGATCGCTGCGTGCGCCAGGCCAATGCCAGTCCGATGGCGGCCGACGACGGCAGCTGAGCCGGTCAACCGCGCAGAGCGTGACCGTTCGCAATCGCCTGCGCAAAATCACGCACCGCCTGTGCTTCGTCGCCACCCCACACGGCATGGCTGACGGCAAGGAAATCGGCGCCGGCGGCAACCAATGGCTCGCAATTGGCAGGCGTGATCCCGCCGATTGCCACCACCGGCAGTTCGAACAGGTTCGACCACCAGCGCAGCAAATCGATATCGGCAACATGCTGCGTGTCTTTGGTGCTCGAGCCGAAAAACGCCCCGAACGCGACATAATCGGCGCCCGCTTCGCCGGCTTCCATCGCCAGATGGCGGCTGGCATGACACGTCACGCCAATCTGCGCCTCGCGCCCGAGCCGCTGGCGCGCGTCGGCCACATCGCCATCATCCTGCCCGAGATGCACCCCGTCGGCCCCCAGGCGTTTGGCCAGACTGATCGAATCGTTGACGATAAACGCCACATCGCGCGCCGCGCAGATCGCCAGCAGCGGCTCGGCCAGCCGCGCGGCGGCATGTTCGTCGATGTCCTTCACGCGAAACTGGAACGCCGCCACCGGCCCGGCATCGAGCGCGCGCGCCAAACGGTCGGGAAACGCACCCGAGACATCGAGCGGCGAAATCAGGTAGAGCTGGCAATCGGGCGGAGTCATGGCTTGCGCGCTAGACGATGGCGCGCGTTTTGCAAATCCTGCGCGAGGCGTCGCCGGTGAAACACCCCACAACCCTCACGTCACCCCGGACCTGATCCGGGGTCCCGCTGACCTTGTGCAGCTGGTACTCGCTGCATGGCCGCGCCGACCCATTGAAAAAGAAACAAGCGGGACCCCGGATCAAGTCCGGGGTGACGATTGGGGGGATGGCTGGTGCCAATCAGACCTGTGAAACGCCCCCTGCCCGGCTTTGCCGGGTCAGGGGGGTGCCGTTTCACATCCTCAACGCAAACAGGAAATTACACAGCCCTGAAATTACACAGGCCTGAAATTACACAGGAACGCTGGCCGTTTTGACTGTCGAAGCGGTGCAGATTTCGTCGATCGCTGCGCCCAGTTCGGCATCGAATTCCGCCTCGGTCATCTGCGCGCGCAGCCCTTCGAGCAACGCGCGGCTGAAGCTGGCGATGATCCCGGCGTTTTTGGCAAGCTCGATGCAGGCATCGCCGCGCGAATAGCCGCCCGACAGCGCCACCACGCGCAACACGCCGCGATGCGCGACGAGCGGTGCAAATGTGCCCGGCACGTGCGGCAGTGACAGCTTAAGCATGACTTGCACACCCGCCGGCAGCGCATCGAGCGCGGTGAGCAGTTCCCGCAACAACAACGCGTCGCAGGCTTCGCGCGTGGCGCTCTTGATATTCACTTCGGGTTCGATGATCGGCATCAGCCCGTCGGCTAGCACCTCGT
>CAITOD010000269.1 GCA_903893935.1 uncultured Sphingomonadales bacterium | reverse complement strand
CGCTTGCCACGAGCGCCACCAGCGCGACCGGTGTCGGCACGTATGCCATCACCCGGGGCACGCTGAGCGCGAGCCAGAACTATACGCTGAGCTATACCGGCGCCAATCTGGTGATCGATCCCGCCAGCCTGACGGTGACGTACACCGCCCATGCCGCATCGAGCACGTATGGCACGACGCCCGCCGGTCTGACCGGGTCGGTCGCTGAAACCGGCCTCGTCAATGGCGATACGCTGGCCAGTGTGATCGGCGGCAGTGCCAGCTTTAGCACGACCGCAACCGGCGCAACCGGGGTCGGATCTTACGCGGTAACCGGCAGCGGTATCACCAGCATCAGTCAGAACTACACGATCAACGCGGTACAGGCCGCGGGCAATGCCACTGCGCTGACGATCAATCCCGCCAGCCTGACCGTCACTTATACGGCCAATGCCGCCAACACCGTCTATGGCACAGCGCCGACTGGGCTGACCGGCACGGTTTCGGCGACCGGGCTGGTCAACAACGATACGGTCGGCACGGTTACCTCGGGTACCGCGCAATGGACCACAACGGCAACCGCCGCGAGCAATGTCGGTTCCTATGCGATCACCGGCTCGGGCCTTGCGGCCAACAGCAACAACTACACGTTCAATTTCGTCCAGGCCGCCAGCAATGCGACCGCGCTGACCATTTCGCAGGCGCCGCTGATTGCGGTGACCGCAGGCCTGATCGGCACGACCAGCAAGACGTATGACGGCACGACGACCGCCACGCTGACGTCGGGCAATTTCCAGCTGATCGGCTTCGTCAATGGCCAGGGCGCAACCGTCAACCAGACTGTAGGCACGTATGCCTCGGCCAATGCCGGCACGGGCATCGGCGTGACCGCCATCCTCGGCGCGTCGAACTTCGTTGCCAATTCGGGCACCAATCTTGCCAACTATGCGCTGCCGTCGTCGGCCAGCGGCGCGATCGGCGTGATCACGCCGGCCAATGCGACGCTGACGTATGTCGCCAAAGCCGCGTCGAGTACTTATGGCACAAACCCGGCCGGGCTGACCGGCACCGTTAGCGAAACCGGCCTGGTCGGCAGCGACACGGTCGCCAGCGTGACCAGCGGCACGGCGCTGTGGACCACCACGGCAACGTCGGCGACCGGTGTCGGCACATATGCGATCACCGGCTCGGGCCTTGCGCCCAACAGCGGCAATTACAATTTCACCTTTGCGCAAAGTGCCGGCAACGCCACCGCGCTGACCATCAACCCGGCCAGTCTGACGGTGACCTATACCGCCAACCCCGCCACCAGCACGTATGGCACGACACCGACCGGGCTCACCGGCACGGTCAGCGAAACCGGCCTCGTCAATGGTGACACGCTGGCCAATGTGGTTGGCGGCAGCGCGAGCTTTGCCACCACGGCGACCGCCACGACCGGGGTCGGGTCATACGCGATCACGGGCAGCGGCTTGACCAGCGTCAGCCAGAACTACACGATCAACGCGGTGCAGGCGGCGGGCAATGCCACTGCGCTCACGATCAATCCGGCCAGCCTCACGGTTACCGCCAACGCACAGACCAGCAGGTATGGCGGCGCGATCCCGACGTTGACGTACAGCGAAACCGGGCTGGTCAACGGCGACACGCTGACAGGCGCGCTTGCCACGAGCGCCACCAGCGCGACCGGTGTCGGCACGTATGCCATCACCCGGGGCACGCTGAGCGCGAGCCAGAACTATACGCTGAGCTATACCGGCGCCAATCTGGTGATCGATCCCGCCAGTCTGACGGTGACTTATGTGGCTACGCCTTCGTCGAGCACATATGGCACAACGCCCACAAGACTGACCGGAACGATCAGCGAAACCGGCCTTGTCAACGGCGATACGCTGGCGAGCGCCGTGACCGGCACGGCCGTGTGGAATACCACGGCGACTTCGGCCAGCAATGTCGGCAAATATACGGTCACCGGCAGCGGCCTTGGCGCGATAGACGGCGGGAATTACACTGTCAGCTTTGCGCAGGCTGCGGCCAACACCAGCGCGCTGACGGTCAATCCCGCCACGTTGACCGTTACGTATACGGCCAATGCCGCGACCAGCACGTATGGCACGACGCCTGCCGGTTTGACCGGAACAGTCGCCGAAACCGGCCTCGTCAACGGCGATACTTTGGCCAATGTGGTCGGTGGCAGCGCAAGCTTTGCCACCACCGCGACCGGCAAGAGCAATGTCGGGTCTTATGCCGTGAACGGCAGCGGCGTGACCAGCGTGAGCCAGAACTACACGGTCAATGCGGTGCAGGCGGCGGGCAATGCCACCGCGCTGACCATCAACCCCGCCAGCCTGACAGTGATCGCGCAGGCGCAGACCCGCACATATGGCAGCGCCAACCCGACTTTGACTTACACCGATACCGGGCTGGTCAATGGCGACACGCTGTCGGGCAGCCTGTCCACGACGGCCACAGCGGCATCCAATGTTGGCAGTTACGCGATTGCCCAGGGCACGCTGAGCGCTGGCAACAACTACACGATCAGCTACACCGGCGCCCAGCTTGTGGTCACCCCGGCCAGTCTGACGCTGACTTATGTCGCAACGCCCGTCAGCGTCCCGACGGGCACCCCGTTGCCAACGCTGACCGGAACGATCAGCGCAACCGGCCTCGCCAACAGCGATACGGTGGCGAGCGTCACCAGCGGCACGGCCAAATGGACCACGCTTGCGACCAGCGCGAGCAGCCCGGGCACTTACGCGATCGATGGCAGCGGGCTCGCCGCCAACAGCGCGAACTATACGTTCACGTTCGATCAGGCGGCGGGCAACGCCTCGGCGCTGACGATCAACCCGTCGTCTTCGCAATTCGGATCGAACACGGTGCCCGGCGAAACCCCGGCGGGCGTGACCCGCAGCGCGTGGAGCGAAACGCAAGCGCTGTTCGGCAACAACAACGTGAGCCAACTCAATCTGGATGTCAGCCCGCTGGGCAAGTGCCTGCCACGCACGGACTGCCAGACCAGGCATTGACGCTGGCGGTCCGGTTGCAAATCGCTCTAGAACCCGAGCGATGGAGCAGACGGACGAACAGCAGCGACCGGCGCTGCCGGCCTTGCTGGACGAAGCGCGGCATGCGCTTGGCGCCGGCGCGCCGGCAGACGCGCGCGTTCTTGCGGAGCGTGCGCTGGCGATCGCGCCGCACAGCCTCGATGCGCGGCTGATCGCCAACCAGGCGGCGTTTCTGGCCGGCGACCATACCGGTGCCTTGCGCCACGCCGAAGCAGGCGAGGTGCTCCATCCGGGCTATCCCGATTTTCCGTTGCGCCGCGCACGCGCGCTGCTGATGGGCAACCATGTTGCCCAGGCGCGCGCCGCGCTTGACGTGGCGGAAACGAACACCGCCCCCGACACGCCAGCAAGTGTGTGGGGCATGATCGGCGATGCCCATACCCTGTTGAACCAGTTCGAGCGTGCGCAGTCTGCCTATACTTGTGCCATCGCGCGCGATCCGGAAGCTGCGCTGCACTGGTTCAACCGCGGCGTGGTCTCGCGGTATCTTGGCCACACGGCAGAGGCCGCGCGCGATTTCGAAAGCGCCGTGGCGCTCGACCCGGACTACGCCGAAGCATGGCTCAATCTCGTGCAGACCGCACGGCAGACGCCCGCCGACAACCCCATCGCGTCGCTCGCGGCCATGCTGGAACGTCTGCCCGCCCATGCGCAGCGCCAGCGTCTGCAAGGCCATTATGCCCTGGCCAAATGTTATGAGGATCTGGGCGAAGGCCTGACCAGCTTCGCCCACCTCGATGCCGGCGCCCGGCTGATGCGCGCCGGGCTGCAGTATGACCTGCGGGCGGATCAGGCGGCGATCGCGTTGATCCAGGCCCGGTTTCCTGCACCCGATCCCCGGCCGCGGGCGGCGGGTTTCGAAGGCGTGAGGCCGATTTTCGTGCTTGGCCTGCCACGTTCGGGATCAACGGTGATCGAACGCATCCTGACCAGCCACAGCGCGGTCGACACGATTGGCGAATCGCCCGCCTTCGGCCAGGCGCTGGCCGATATGGCGCGCGAAGCAGGGGTCGATCCGGCCGATCCGGGCGCGCTGATCCGCGCGATGCCGATGCTCGATCCGGCGGCTATCGGCCGGCGCTATGCCGCGCTGACCGCACCGTGGCGCGGCAGCGAAGCGTTGTTTGTCGACAAACTGCCGACCAACCATCTGTATATCGGCCTGATCGCGCAAGCGCTGCCGCAGGCAAAGATCGTGCATACCGTGCGGCACCCGCTCGCCAATCTCTACGGCATCTACAAGACGCTGTTCAACCGCGCTTATCCCTGGAGCTACAACCTCGACGAACTGGTTGGCTATTACGCCGCCTATCGCGACCTGATGGCGCATTGGCGGCGGCGCCTCGGCCCGCGATTGATCGAAGTGTCGTATGAAACGATGGTCGAACGGCCCGAACCGGTGATCCGCCAGCTCGTCGCCGATTGCGGCCTCGACTGGCAACCGGCGTGCCTTGCGTTCCATGCCAACCGCCGCCCCAGCACCACCCAAAGCGCGGTCCAGGTCCGCGCGGCGCTCAATCGCGACGGTAT
>CAITOD010000268.1 GCA_903893935.1 uncultured Sphingomonadales bacterium | reverse complement strand
GTGTTCTGGTCTTCGGCCACGCGCCGGGTCTGGATGATTTCGCCCTCGATCACGATTTCTGCGTAGGCAATCGCCTTGGCCTTGACGGTCAACGCATCGACCAGCTTGACCGCTTGCTGACGCAGGCCGCCAGCCACACCCAGCTCGTCATAACCTAGCGGACCGATCGGTTCTTCGTATTCGGCGCCGATGTGGATCGCCGGATCAAGCCCCATGTTGATCGTGATTGGCAGGTTTTCGCCGCGAAGCCCGGCACGCTTGTAAAACTCGTCGATATGCCGGTTGGGCGCAAAAAAGATCGACAGTTCGTCTTTGCCCTGCACGCACAGGCGATGGATGGTGACATCGGTGCCAAGTTCCGGATCGCTGCCCAGCACAAGGCCCATGCAGAAATATGGCCCGGCGTCCTGATCGGTGTTGGTGGGGGCGGGCAGGATCTTGCGGATATCGAAATCGGCATCGGTCGCGCGGTAGACCACTTCCTGGCACTTGGCCTCCTCGGGTCCGACATAGACCGGGAAAATCGCCTTGGTATAGGATTCGACCATGCGATGGGTCAGACCGCTGGAGGTCGTTTCGAACAAGATGGCGACACGTTCGCGGCTGGCCACCATACCGACCAGCACGCGCGCCCCGGGAAAGCCCTTGATGTTGTTGAAAATCATCGCCGGACCGACCTGGGTCGGCCGCTCGACATCGCCGCTGGCCCCGATCACTTTGTAGGCTCCGGCCAATTCGCCGTCGGGGTCGACCGGATGGTCGGTTTCAAGCAATTGCCCGGGGTGCAGGCGGAGCCGGTCGAGCGCGGAACGCAGATCGTTTATCGGTGCCGGAACGGCTGCAGGTTTGGTCATCGGAAACTGTCCTTGAAACAGGGGAATAGGCAGGCGCACGACCGCCGTTTCGGTAAACCGGGCAGGATCGCCACCCGGGGTGAAAACCGCGTCAACCTGAATCGCGGCAAAGACGCCGGGTCGGCCTTATTTGACCGCGCGCAGTGTTGCGATCTGGCTGGTCCAGCGTTTTACAATATCGGCGCGGTCAAGCAGTCGGTATGTGACGCCGGTCAGCACTTCGGCATAGTCAACCCGGTGCGCGCGCACTTTGACAACAGCGGCCGAAAACAATGCAAGTCCCTGATCGTCGTCGGTGTCGGTCAGGCGGGTTGCGGTGGCGAACACTTCCCACAGCACGTGGTCGCGGGCCAGTACGAGGCTGACCCTTCCGGTCTTGGCAATATTGGCGGCCGTGCCCGAATGTTTCCAGGTGGCAAGCCGGACATGACCCGCATCGATGGCCAGGATTTCGCCGACACTGAGCAGCGAGGTGTGCGGCCAGCCGGCGGAATCGACTGTCGTGACGCAGATCGCTTCGCCCACACGATCGTTCAGTTTGGTCCCATCGAGATATTCCACCAGGACATGGGGCAATTGGGTCTGCGTTTCAGGTGCTTTTTGAACCAGGGTGTCCATATTCATGCTGCTTCTCCAAAAAATGTCAGGTCGACAAAGTTGAATTCACGGGGCGAAGTGGGTCCAAAGATACGAAAAGGGCATCACCAGAACCAACGCGGGCAGGAAATTGACCACCGGGAACTTGGTGATCCCGCAGATCCGAAATCCGGTGGCGAGCATGATCAGCCCACCGCAGGCGGAAAAATCGGCGTTCATCATCGGGGTGGTCAGCGGCAACAGCAGGCCGGCGCACAGCGCCAGTGTCATCTGGATGATGAATTGCGGAATGAAGATCGCCGCCACCACATAGCCCAGCGCGGTGGCAAAGATCGCCGCGGTAAAAAAGTCGAGGATCGATTTGGCCAGGAGGATCGTCGGATCGCCCGTCATCCCGTTGGTCAGCGCACCGAATATTCCGGTTCCGCTGGCCGAAAACAGCACCAGCACCGCAACGAACTGGTTTGAAAAGGCGTCTGCCGACAAAGTGGTGTGCGACGCATCGTGGGGGATCAGCCGCTCGAACACCGCGCGGGCCTTGTTGCCGACCCATGTCACGCCGACCTCGAGGAACGCCCATTCGCCGATCAGCGAGCCCACGATCAGCGCCAGCACGACGGCGGGCAACTGTTTGACATCGACAATGAACACGATGCCCAGACCCATCGAAGCCAGCCCGAATGTCAGCGGCAATGCGGTGCGGATCCGTTGGGGGATGACTTTGGCCAGCGCCGCGCCGCCAAGTCCGCCGACGATCACCGCCGCGCTGTCGACAATCGGACCGATAATCATACCTGCGCTCCCAGATGCGGTGCCATGCCGATGGTTTCGCCCCAGCGCGGGATGGCCTGGCTATCGATCCCGAACAGATCGAGCGCGCGCGCGACGCTGTGCGTCACGACGTCTTGAAGGCTTTCAGGGTGGGTATAAAATGCCGGAACCGGGGGAAACACGATTGCCCCGCATTCAGTCGCCGCCTGCATGTTGCGCAAATGCACGAGATGCAGCGGGGTTTCGCGCACCATCAGCACCAGTCGCCGACGTTCCTTGAGCGTAACGTCGGCCGCGCGGGTCAGCAGACTGTCGGAGAGGCCGGTGGCGATGGCGGCCAATGTGCGCATCGAACACGGCAGAATGATCATGCCCATCGTCGCAAACGATCCGCTCGAAACCGCCGCTCCTACATCACCAATGCCGTAAGTGACGCTGGCCAGACCCTCGAACGCTTCGCGAGACAGATCGGTCTCGTGGCTGCGCGTCAACTGGCCGGCGCGCGACACCACAAGATGCGTTTCAATGTTCATGCTGCGCAGCAAATTCAGCGCGGTGACCGCATAGATGATACCGCTGGCGCCAGAGACCCCGACTATCAACCGCGCCGGTGGCGGTATGGGCGGTTGGACGAGCACGGCAGGCCGGGTCGCGGGCGCGCCTCGCTGCGACACCAACGTATTGTCCTGCACCGCGTGCATGCTGTCGAAAGACACTGGGTGATGCATGGTGGATCCGTTCAGTGGTCTGGAAAGGGCGCATCGGGTGTTTGATCGTTCACCGACAAAAGACATCAGGCGCGGATCAGGCGAAAGGATCGGAGTCTACCCAGACAACCCCGGTGTTGCCCGGCTAACCGGCAATCATGCGAAGCGAACCATCGCGCCGGTCATCAGTCTCTCGGATCGCATCGGCCTTTGGATCGATGCGCGCGCGTCCCGACGCGCATTGGTTCGTCGATCACACCAGCCTCCGGCCACACGCCATGGCTTGATGCGATAAGAAAGAATCGCCTCAAACTATGGCAGCCTTTGTGTTCGCGGGATTGATTGCGAGTCAAAGGCCAACGAAAGCAGGAACCGGGACCCACATTTTCGCATTGCGCTATGCTGCGGCGATATCGGATTTCATTTCAAGGTATTGTTCGCGGGTGAGCTTGCCCGCTGCGTAGCGCTCGTTGAGGATCGCCGCAGCGTCTTTTTGCGACAGACTGTCAAATTTGCGATGCGCACGATAAGAATAACCCCAGTTTCCAAAACTGGAAAACATCAAAAATATAAAGGCGACCCACAAAAACCACCCCCACCCAAAGTAATATCCGTCAGAATAATTCATCATGATCATCACTCCATTGCGAAAAATGCCGGAATTTTACGAAATTTCGCAAATTCAGCGCTAATTTCCGAGCTTTGGCGGTTGGCAAATCAACTGTCCAGCGACGGAAATTACGCAGGGCGTGATTGGGTAATTTCCGATGGTGGCGAATGGGCGTCCTGGCGCGCAAATTTTGTTCAGGCCTGTCGCGATGCCGCCGGTCGGTCCGACATTCACCCCGCGCAGCCCGTGGAGACAACCGTGACAGAGACATTCTTTCCCGAAAAATTTGCCGACAGCAGCGAAACCGCCGGCACCGCGACCATCATGGCCCAGGCCTGGGGCGCGCGTCGCGAAAACGGCGCGATCGAGCCGATCATGGTCGAACGCCGCGCGCTGATGGCCGACGATGTCGCGATCGAAGTGCTGTACTGCGGGGTTTGCCACAGCGATATTCACATGGTCCGCGGCGAATGGGGTGAACAGCCGTTCCCGATGGTTCCGGGCCATGAATTTGTCGGACGCGTAACCGCCGTCGGCTCTGATGTGATCCGGTTCGTACCCGGCGATTTCGCCGGCGTGGGCTGCATGGTCGACAGTTGCTGCGCGTGCGAAAATTGCGCGGCCGGGCTTGAACAGTATTGCACCAGCGGCGCGACGCTGACTTATGCGTCGCCCGACCCGCGTGGCACGGGCCCGACGATGGGTGGCTATTGCGAACGCATCGTGGTGCGCGACCGGTTTGTGGTCAAACTGCCTGCCGGGGCCGATCTGGCCACGACCGCCCCGTTGCTGTGTTCGGGGGTCACCACGTTTTCCCCGATGCAGCACTGGCGCCTGAGCTCGGGCCAGCGCTTTGCCGTGATCGGGTTGGGCGGCCTGGGTCATATGGCGCTGAAACTTGCCGTTCATCGCGGGGCAGAGGCGACCGTTTTCACCACCAGCGCAGACAAGGCCAAAGACGCCTTTGCCATGGGCGCGACCGACGTGGTGGTCTGGCAACCTGCGGCCCATGATCCGATCCCGCAGGCATCCGAACT
>CAITOD010000267.1 GCA_903893935.1 uncultured Sphingomonadales bacterium | reverse complement strand
TAGAAGAGTCAAGGCGATGATTGCTGTTATTTCGACAAATTGCATGTTTTCAGATCGACCAGGGCCTTTCGCCTTGTGCCAACAGATAGACTGGACTGGAGATGATACCAGCCCTGAATTCGTCGTCGGATGGAAACCTCGAACTTTCGCCTCGGCGCGTGCGAAAGAAATCCGCCAATGCGGACGATGACGGTCCGACATCGAAAAAGTGTTGCGCGATCGACGTGACCAGCTTGTTTAGATTTTTGCCGCCAAGGTCCGTGACTGCCCGGCGCACGATAAAAGAATACAGCAGCCGGGCTGTGGCTTCCTGTTCGGCTGGTGACAACTGCGACGTAGCGATTTGCAACGCGATCGGATGAAGGGCGGTGATTTGCCAAGCTGCCAGTTTGCGCCCGAACCAGTGCATCGTCGCATTCGCGTGATCCACGCCTTCAAGCGTTCGATAAATTGGCGCGTGCTTCTGAAGCACCGCCAATTCGTCCTCGACGTTGGGAAACCGAGGCCTGCCGCGCGGGATCGCAAACGCCCGATACTCTGCATAAAGTTCGCGCATCGCGATACTCTGGCCTGTTTCGGCAGCGAGGACGTGCGCCAAGAAATGATCGATCCGAGGACGCTTCGGTCGGGCATTGGGAGCGTCTTCACGCCACCATCCGGCATCAAACTGGCCCCACAGCGCGTCATAAATATCCTCGGTCGTCTCAGTCTGTTTTTCTGCGCGCTGAAATATGTTGTTCCGAACCAAGTCCATTGCCAGTAGGGGTTCGCCCTTGGAGTTCAGCGTCTCAAAAATGACCTGGGCATCGTCTCCATCGCCCAGGGTGATGACGACTAGCTTCATTTTTTCGAGCACGGCGCGTAGCAGCGCTTCAAGCCGTTGTTCAGCTAGCCCGGCCTCACCTTCGTCATAACCGGCAACTTGCTCGATATTTTCGGTGTCTGGCTCCCAATCACTGGGGCCGCTAGTTACGAACTCTGCAATCCATTTTCGGAAGAGTTCGTAGGCCCGTAGTGCCCTGAATGCAGTGTTCTTGGGTACGCCACCGCCCCAGTAATATTGCCCGAGCTGAACGCGGACTTCGATATACTCGCGCTCGACGATGCAGTGGAACACGTCACGATCGGACGGCGTGGGCGTTAGCTTGAACCGCGTAAGGGGATCGGTATCTTTGGGACGACGCTGGTTGAAAAGGTAGCCGTGAACTTGTTCGATGAGGTGTAGCTGTTCATGCGATCGAGCGACTTCGCGCAAGGCTGCGAGGAAGAGTTGGAACGTAGTGAGCCGCTGCTGCCCATCGACAACCTGCACACGGGGTGTGATGCCGATTTGCGAGCCTTCGCCCAATGGCGCCAGGATCAGCGCGCCCATGTAATGCATGTAGCCATCGTTGCCGTCGAGAACTTCAGCAGCCTTGGCCTCCACGTCCTCCCAGAACGGCAGGAGGCGTTCATCGCCCCACTGATATTTCCTCTGGTAAAGGGGGACCATGAACCGGCGGGATTCCGCTAGAATTTCCGCGATCGCAAAATCGTCAGTCTGCACAGTGACTTCCCCCATTTAGTCTCGATCGGGAATCTACAAGCAGGCAGAGTTCGTCAAGGCGGCAATGCACTGGCCTAGGCCGCGTTGACAAAAGAGGGATTCCCAAACGCGTCGAGTTCTGATTCAAGGCCGCTCTTTGGGGAGTGGTCATGGGTCGTGGGGATTTGTCAGATGCGGAATGGGCACTGATCGGACCGCTTTTGCCATCTGAGCGCGGGCGCTGGGCACGACCTTCGGGCGATAACCGCCTTTTTCTCAACGGCATGCTTCATGTGTTGCGGGTTGGCTGCCCCTGGCGCGACATGCATGAACGATACGGCAAGTGGAATTCGGTCTATGTGCGGTTCCGGCGCTGGGCCGAACAAGGCGTCTGGGACGCCTTGCTGCAAACGCTGGTCGATCTGGGACTTACCGATGACTGGCAGCACATGATCGATAGCACCACGGTTCGCGGCCATGTTTCGGCAGTGGGCGGAAAAGGGGGGCTTGTGCGCAGGCTTTTGGTCGATCACGCGGCGGCTTTACGAGCAAAGTCCACGCCCGATGTGACAATCAGGGTCTCCCTATTGGCTTCATCCTGACCGGCGGCGAGGCCTCAGATTATACCGCCGCTGACGACCTGATGAATTTGCCGCTGCCCACGCCCAAAGGACTGCTGGCGGACAAGGGATATGATGGCGACAAGTTCCGGGAAAACCTGCTGATGCGGGGCATCTTGCCCGTCATTCCGCCCCGCTCGAACCGAAAAGCGCCAGCCCATCCGGACTACCGACGCTACAAGGATCGCAACCGCGTCGAACGCATGTTCGGCAAGTTGAAGCAACAGCGCCGCATCGCCACGCGCTATGACAAGACTGTCCTGTCGTTCGAGAGCTTTCTCAATCTCGCCGCAGCAAGACTATGGCTGCAATCTTTTGTCAACGCGGCCTAACATTGTTCATCGGTGTCATTGGGTTTGGCCGACATGCCGCCAAGGCTAGCGTTCTAAATCCCTAACTCGTCGATTTCCATGACATCTCTTAGCGCCTTACGATCTTCTTCATTGGTTTGGCGCAGCGTGCGTTGGCTAACCGTGATATAAAAATCGATGAGCTTGTCATGCGCGGTCTTAGAATAAGACGCCGATTCATCTCGAATTGAGTTGATATAGCCCGTTACTCGCCGGATAAAAATCAACGGATTGCAATAGTCTGATATATCATCCCAACCTTCTGAAAGGCCTCGTCGAAAGTTCATGTTCTCCATTTTATTTCCGCAAGTACCTTTGCAAACAAAGTTTATATCTTCAACAGTTGCATCGCCGTTTTCACTGATTCGGTTGGCAAAAATGATCATTCCGGCCCCCGTTTCGGTGAGGCTCGCTTTAAGCAAATCTTTTTTACATACCTCGCAGGGAAGAGGTTGATATATCCCGAGAAGCGGGTGAATCGGGCGTATCGAGGTATGGCTAGT
>CAITOD010000266.1 GCA_903893935.1 uncultured Sphingomonadales bacterium | reverse complement strand
GGGCAAAGCCTTTCCCGAGCCGCCGGCCGAAACCGCGCCGGCTGCGGGCCGCGAAGTTGCCGTGCTCGCAGGCGGCTGCTTCTGGGGCATGGAAGGCGTGTTCGAACACGTCAAAGGCGTGAAATCGGTGGTCGCCGGCTATACCGGTGGCACGGCCGCGACGGCGGATTACCAGACCGTTTCGACCGAAACCACCAACCATGCCGAATCGGTGCGGATCGAATTTGATCCGAAAATGATCAGCTACGGCCGCCTGCTCGAAATCTATTTCGCCGCCGCGCACAACCCCACGCAAGTCAACGGGCAATACCCCGACGAGGGGCGCAGCTATCGCTCGGCGATTTTCCCGCAGACCCCGCAGCAGCGCGAAGTGGCCGCGCAATACATTGCTGCGCTCAACAGTGCGCATGTGTTCAACGCGCCGATCGCGACCAAAATCGAAACCGGGCGGTTTTATCCGGCCGAGGAATACCACCAACAGTTCATGCGCCGCCATCCCGACCATCCCTATATCCGCCGCTGGGATGTCGAGCGCGTTGCGCAGTTGCACCAGAAGTTCCCGCAGTACTATCAGTAAGGCGGGGCAAGGACCCCGCAGAGATCGGGGGAACCATGGGCAAGTCGATGTGGCTGGTTGGCAGTTTGATCGTCGCGCTCGCCTTGTTTGCGCCAGTGACGCACGCACAAACTTCGGCACGCGCGATGCCGAGTTTTGCCTGCGTCGCTGGCCAAGGCGTGATCGAGCGCACGATTTGCGCCAGCCCGGACCTGGCGGCAGCCGATCGTACGATGGCAGCACTTTACGCCGAGGCACGAGTGAGCGCATTTGGCACGGGTCCCTCGAACGAACTGGCCAGTCAGCGTGAAGCGCTGAAAGCCATGCATCTTTGCGCCACGCCGCCCGGGCGATCGACTGTAGCGGGCTGTCTTCAGACCGAGTATGCCGCACGCAACGAAGCTTTGGCCATCGCCGTTCTGTTGCGCGCGCCCGATCTGGCGTTGCCCGTGCTGCGCAAGACAGATCCCGCATTTGCCCCTTTGCTCGAAGCGCTGCTGATCTGGGCGGCCGAGCCACGCGACACGAACTGGGCTGCACCCGCACTGGCCGACAAGCGCACGCGCATTCTTGCGCTTTTGCGACCCTATATGACCGAGTTGCGAACAAAGCCCGACGAATCGTTCGGGCGCGATCTACTTGCCGACCCTTCGGGCACGGGCATCGGGATCGACCGAATCGAACAGGTGCTGCTCTCGGATCGCAATTTCGCGGCGTTTTACCATGTGCTTGGACCATACGTTGATGACAGCAACTGGCCGGACCGTTCGGGTGCTGCGCGCACGCTGCCGTGCATGGCGATTGTGCGACACCCCGCATTGCTTGCTGCGACGGGAGCGGAATTCGGCTCGACGCTCGACAATTTCGTGTTCGATAATGACTGCGATGCGACGCTGCCGCCGTTGCCCGCGCTTGCGGAGCTGGCAAAAAAGCTCAATGCCAAATGGCCCGATTGCGAGGGCACTATCCGGTTCATGGCCTATCGCGTGTTCCAGACTTCGGTCGATGAAGCGCGCCTCGGTTTGGCCAAGCACAATCCGCGAGCTGCGTCACTGCGCCGCAACGGCGTAACAGCGTCCGATATTGATGCGGCACGCATCGAACTTGCCGGATATTATGCAAAATTCCTCGTCCGGTCGCCGCACCAGGCAAAATTGTCGGCCGAAGATGCAATAACGGGTGTGCTGGCGACGTCGCAGCAATGCGAATGATCTACCCGCGCGTCAGCTTGCGGCGGAAATAGATCGCCGCCCAGATCATCAGCGCCATGCCCAGCGTGCCGCAGGCGATCCCGGCGTCGATCAGCGATTGCGTCCAGGGCAGGCGCAGCCCCGGCACATTGCGCAGCAGCAGGAGCGCGACCGAGCCGCCATAGCCGCCGCTGTCGGCGACATAGATCAGGAACCCGGCATTGCCCACGCTGCCGCTGGCGGCGACCAGCCGGTCGAACAGCATGCCGTTGAACGGGGTATAAGCGAGGTAGAGTCCGCCGCCGAGCGCGGTCATCCACACGATCGGCCCGATCCAGTGCGCCATGAATGCCAGCGAGGCGAGCGCCGCGAGCGCAAGGCCAAGCGCAATCAGCACGAAATTGACCACCAGCGCGCGCTTGTTGTCGCGGATCAGTGTGAGCGTGGCGAGCACGCCCAGCACCATCACGCTGATCGGCAATTCGGTCAGCGAGAACAGCTCGGCATTGCCACCTAGCCCCAGTTCGGCCCAGATTTCCGCCGAAAAATTGTCGCGGAAATCGCGCAGCGCGGTCAGCAGCACATAGAGCAGCACGAGTGCGAGCAGGCCAGGGCCAAACCGGTGCACCAGAGTGCGCCGCGCCGCTGCATCCATCGGCACACGTTCGACGCGTTCGGCAATATCGGCGGCGCTGGGCGGGGGGAGCGTCGCCAGCCCGAACAGGCACAGCCCGAGCAGCGG
>CAITOD010000265.1 GCA_903893935.1 uncultured Sphingomonadales bacterium | reverse complement strand
TCTCTCCTCGCGCTGGGCCAAAATCGGCTCCGTCACGGTGGGTCAAAGTAATGACATCAGGCTCTAGCGCCTGATGCGACAACAACGGATCGCATCACGCTTCACGGCAGGCAGGTCACGCGACCGGGTCCCGTGATGCCGACTTCGCACTGCGCTTTGCCATGGATCGTGATCGCGCCGGTGCCGACCACAGTGCCCGTGACATGGCCATCGCTGGCCAGTTCGCCTGTCCCCGTTCCCGCCAGATCGACCGTGACATTGCCCGCTTTCAGCCGGGCGAGATCGACGCTGCCGCTGCCAGCGAGCGTCAGCGCGAGCCGATCGGCGTGGCCATTGCCAATGAACCCGCCCGATCCGAGCACTTCGACATCGAGCTGGCTTGCCGCAATGCCCGCCGCCATGACTTTGCCCGCGCCGCCGATCGTGACCCCCGCGGATGCACCGGCGAGCCGGTCGCTGGAAATCGTGCCCGATCCGGCCAGAGCCAGATGATCGATCGCCGGCGCGGTAATGGTGATGGTCGCAGTGCCCGGGCCCACTTGCGCATCGGGCTGGCGGCCGATGCCAAGCTTGCCGTCTGCGAGCACAAAACGGAGTGCCGCAACCGCGCGCGGGTCGCCCTCGGCACGGATGGTCAACCGGTCCCCGCGCACCACGGCAATGCTATCGGGGCCTAGCAGCGTGATGTCGTGCGCGGCCTGGCCGGTGAGCGCCAGTTGCGCCAGGGGCACCCCGGTGTGACCGTCGATCGACACTCTGGGATAATCACATCCTGCCAGCGCCAGCGCGCCAGCGGCCATGGGCAGGAAGCAGCATAGAGAGCGGAATGCGATCATGAAGCGCGCAAAATACCATCGAAGCGGATTGATACGACCGACACGCCACGGCTGATCCAAAGCAAACGGGCCGCCGGTGGTCCGGCGGCCCGTTGCAAGCCAGGATCAGCGCTGCACCATCGGCCGACGCGCCCGGTCAGGCGGTTTCGTAGTACTTGGGTGCGTGCTCGTTGAGAATCGCGAGGATTTTCTTGAGCGCGGCGGGTTCGTCGGTCTTTTCCATCGCGGCCAGCTCGCGCGCGAGCCGCGACGAAGCGGCTTCAAAGATCTGGCGTTCGGAATAGGACTGTTCGGGCTGGTCGTCGGCGCGGAACAAGTCGCGCGTCACTTCGGCGATCGACACAAGATCGCCCGAATTGATCTTCGCTTCATATTCCTGCGCGCGGCGCGACCACATCGTGCGCTTGACTTTGGGCTTGCCTTTCAGCGTGTCGAGCGCCTCGCGCAGCGTCTTGTCCGACGACAGCTTGCGCATGCCGATCGCTTCGACTTTGTTCACCGGAACGCGCAGGGTCATGCGTTCCTTTTCGAAGCGGAGCACATAGAGCTCCAGCTTCATCCCTGCGATTTCTTCGTTCTGCAGTTCGACCACGCGGCCGACACCATGCTTCGGATAAACCACATAATCCCCAACATCAAAGGCAAGAGCCTTGGCTGCCATTGCATATCCTTTCGGCGCGGCGGAACAGGGACGGGTCAGGTGCTGGTGCTTTCGCGAAACCTGCGTCAGAGCCAGGCCCTGCCGCCGTGTCTTCGCGTTGGCGAAATGATATCCCGGGCCCTTTGGGGAAGAGGTCCGGCAAACGACCGTCTTACGCGCGGTCCAGCGAAACCCAGCGATCCGTTTGCCGTATGTCCTGCCTGATTCGTGTTGCAAGACGCCGGAACGAGTATGAAGAATCCGGCGCGTTGGTCGTATATAGCAAGTCTGTAACAAAAATGCCAGAGGCCAGACCGTGTGAACGCGGCCAAAATCCGGAAAACCGCGCAAATGCACGGTGAGGATGCACCCGATCCGGCGCTTTTTGGCGCATTGGCCGGCCGGACCGGCCTCGATCAGTCGCCTTCGCCGGGCTCGGGCGAGAAATATTTGTCGAACTTGCCCGCCTCGCCCTTGTGCTCGTCGGCGTCGGCGGGGGCGTCTTTCTTGGCGGTGATGTTGGGCCAATCCGCCGAAAACCTGGCATTGAGCTCAAGCCACTGCTCGAGGCCGCTCTCGGTGTCGGGAAGGATCGCCTCGGCCGGGCATTCGGGTTCGCACACGCCGCAATCGATGCATTCGCTGGGATTGATCACGAGCATGTTTTCGCCCTCGTAGAAACAATCGACGGGGCAGACCTCGACGCAGTCCATGAACTTGCACTTGATGCAGGCTTCGGT
>CAITOD010000264.1 GCA_903893935.1 uncultured Sphingomonadales bacterium | reverse complement strand
GCCGCAGGACCGGCGCAGGAGCGACGGGTGTGACAGGCGCCGCAACGGGCGCTTCGGGTGCAGCGGCGGCTTCACCCGGACGCGGCATGATCTTGCGCCGCTTTACTTCGACCACCACCTTGTTGGTGCGGCCGTGGCTGAAGGTCTGCTTGACCTCGCCGGCCTCTACCGAGGTCTTCAGACCCAGTGGCCTGCGGCCCAGTGTCGGCTTCTTGTCGCTATCGGTCATCGAACTCATTCGCCCTTCGTATCAATTTCGTCGTTCGCCACGGCCGCGTCTTGCGACACGACAGCGGCCAGATCACAAGCGGGCACGCAACCCGTAAAGTGCATGAGGCGCCCGAGCAGCCCTGTGACGCGTGCGGCGGCAGCGGCATCGGTCAGCGCCAGGTGAACGACGTTGTCGCGGCCCAATGCCACAGACAACGCCGCACGGTCCAGCGGCAAGATCACACCTTTGCGGCCAGACCCTTCGGCCATGGCACCCACGCGCCAGGCTTGCGCCAGCTTGCCCGCGCCATCGCCGCCGGCATCGCTGGCATGCCCCAGAAACGTCACCACCCCGGCGCGCGCCGCAGCGGCGATCTTTTCGGTGCCGAGCACGATCATGCCCGATCGCAGTTCGATCCCCAGCCGATCGGCGAGCGCCCGGCGCAAGGCCGCTTCGATGCGGTCGGACAGATCTGCCGGAATGCTGAGCGGCGCGCCTTTGAAGGCCCGCGCCAGCGCGCCCTTCAGCTTTCCTTTGGCGATGGCCTGATCGAGTTCGGCGCGCGTCACCCCGATCCAGGCCCCGCGCCCCGGCGCGCGCGCCAGCACGTCGGGCAGCACATCGCCATCGGGCGACAGTGCCAGCCGGATCAGCCCGTCGCGCGCATCATGGTTGCCGGTCAGAATGCAACGGCGTTCAGGCACGGCGGGGGCGGGCACAGCGCGGGCAGGCACAGCTTCGCCTTCGGCCCGGGCGACTTCACCCGGCCGGTCTGGCACGGGGGTGCCGGCCGTGCCCCGGCGTGCAGCCGGGCCACGGGCCTTGCCCCGGATGTCTGCGGTCAGCGGCTCATTGCGAGGATTCCGCATTGGCGGCCTCCTCGGCTGGAGCGGCTGCGGCGGGTTCGTCTTCGAACCAGTGCGCGCGGGCCGCCATGATGATTTCGTTGCCCTGTTCTTCGGTCAGGCCATAGTCGCCGAGCACGCCGCCCTTGTCTTCGGTGCGTTCCGACCGTTCGCGGCGCTCGGGCCGTTCGGTGGTGTTGCCGCGACGGCGCTGTTCGTTGACGCGTTTGCGCGCGATCAGTTCGTCGGTCGACAGGTCGGCCAGATCGTCGAGCGTGAAGATTTTTGCTTTGCCAAGCGTCACCAGCATCGCCTCGGTCAGATGCGGCAATTCGGCCAGCGCATCCTCGACGCCCAGATTGCGACGTTCCTCGCGCTGCCCTTCCTCGCGGCGTTCGAGCGCTTCGAGCGCGCGGTTCTGCAATTCGGCAGCGAGTTCATCGTCGAACCCGTCGATGTTCGACAGTTCGCTGATGTCGATATAGGCGACTTCCTCAAGCTCGCTGAACCCTTCGGCGACCAGCAGCTGCGACAGCGTTTCGTCGACGTCGAGCTCTTCCTCGAACGTCTTCGAGCGTTCGGTGAATTCCTTCTGGCGCTTTTCCGAAGCTTCGGCTTCGGTCATGATGTCGATCGCCGAACCCGTCAGCGACGAAGCGAGCCGCACGTTCTGCCCGCGCCGGCCGATCGCCAGGCTCAGCTGGTCATCGGGCACCACCACTTCGATGCGGCTTTCCTCTTCGTCGATCACCACGCGGCTGACCGTTGCGGGCTGCAGCGCGTTGACCACGAATGTCGCGGTGTCTTCGCTCCAGGGG
>CAITOD010000263.1 GCA_903893935.1 uncultured Sphingomonadales bacterium | reverse complement strand
CCACTTTTTCGCATCATGCTCTAGCCGCGCAACCCCATCCGCGCCGCCCAGCGATAGAGCCACAGCACCGCGCCGAAAATCACCAGCACCGCCAGCAGCATCGCCCAGGGTGCAAAGCTGCTGCCGACCAGCGCCAGTGGCCAGTCGCTGTCGGGCACCGCCAGCCCCCCGGTCTTGGCCGCAGCGGTCACGCCCGCGAGCACGACATTGACCAGGCTTTCGCCTACGATCAGCCCCGAGGCGAGAATCACCCCCAGTCGTCGCACCAGCGCGGCCTGGCCCGGGCTCGTGGCATGTTTGTCGGCCTGCACTTCGTAGAGATGCCCGGCCACCGCGCCGATGATCACGATGCTGATCGTGCCGGGCGGGATGTAACCGCCGAACGCGATCGCCAGCGGCGGCAGGCGCAGCGACCAGCGGCGTTCGAGCACGAGGTCGAAAACGATGAACCCGACCCCCAGCAGCGCCCCGGTGCCAAGCAGCGACCAGTCGAGCGTGCCGCCAATGAATTGCTGTGCGAGCGAGGCGATCAGCAGGGCCTGCGGTGCAGCGAGCGCCTTGGGCCCCGCACCCGGCACCCCTGCATAGCCATAAGCATGCCCCAGCAAGACCATGATCGGCGGGATCACCAGCGAACCCGCGATAACCCCGATGATCAGCGCGACCTGCTGGCGCCAGGGCGTCGCGCCGACCAGTTCGCCGGTCTTGAGATCCTGCAGATTGTCGTTGGCAATCGTTGCCACGCCCAGCACAAAGCCCGCCACCAGCAGCGACAGCGCGATCAGCGCGGGCCGGGCCTCCACCCCCAGATGCGGCTCGACCGTGACCGACAAGAGCCCGGCCGAACAAACCACGCCAATGATCGCGAGGCTCGAGACCGGGCTGTTCGACGATCCGATCAGCCCGGCCATATAGCCGCACACCGCCGCGACCATGAACCCGGTCAGCGCGACAAACAGCACGCCCGCCAACATCAGCGGCACTTCAAGCGGCGCCAGCGGCGTGCCGGCGATAAACCCGTGCAGCAGAACGCCAACCGGGATCAGCAGCAGCACGACCAGCACGCCGATCCAGGTGAACGACAGGTCCTGCTCGGTGCGTTCGAGCAGTTCGCCTGCGCGCCGCCGCGTCTGCGCGGCAATCGCCGAAGCGACCCCGCCCGCCACCGGTTTCGCCAATCGCACCAGCGTCCACAGCGCCGATACCGCAAGTGCCGCGGCGAACACGAAGCGCACTTTGTGCCGCCACACATCCATCGCCACATCGATCGCCGGCCCCGGCGCCGGGTGCAGCGAAGTCATATAGGGCACCGCGACCACCCAGGCGAGCAGGAGCCCGGTCAGCATGGCCATGCCCGCCGCCAGACCGATCAGGTGCCCGGCGCCAAACAGCGCAAGCTGCATGTTGATCGTCAGCCCGGTCGCCGCCGCGCCGAACCGTGCATAGCCGACAAGTTCGGCCGCCAGCAGCCGCGTGCCGACCAGCAGCGCCACGATCGCCGAAGCAATCGAGCCGGTCACCACCGCACGCAGCCCCAGCCGGGCCTCGGCCGCATCGTCGCCTCCGCCGCGTGTCGCCTCGCCCGCGCGCAACACTTCCGCCGCCGCCACACCTTCGGGATAGGGCAGATCGGACCCGGTCACCAGGCTGCGGCGCAATGGCACTGAATAGACCACGCCCAGCGCGCCGCCAGAGGCGCAGATCCAGAACGACGGCCAGAACGGGATTTCGGTCCAGTGTCCGATCATCAGGAACGTCGGCAGGATAAACACCAGACACGACAGCGTTCCCGCCGAAGACGCGATCGTCTGGACAATGTTGTTTTCGAGAATCCCCGACGAACGAAACGGCCGCAGCACCGCCATCGAAATCACCGCGGCAGGGATCGACGCCGCGAAAGTCAGCCCCGATTGCAGCGCGAGATAGATATTGGCGGCAGTGAACACCACGCAGATCAAGCCGCCAAGAACGACCCCGCGTATCGACAGTTCGACGGGCGCGCCCGTTCTTGCCATTCGCTCAGAGACCGAGTTCGGCGGCGACGCGGTCGAGCGACGCGGCAAATGCCGCCACCAGATCATCGACTTGCGGCGCGGTGATGATCATCGGCGGGCAGAACGCGATCGCATCGACGATCGAGCGGCAGATCACGCCATTGTCCTGCAGCGCCTGGTTGACCATCAGCCCGAGCTTGCCCGGCGCATCGAGCGCGCGCCTGGCGGCTTTGTCGGTGACCAGTTCGACCGCCGCGATCATGCCCACGCCGCGCACTTCGCCCACCAAAGGGTGATCGACCAGGGCTGCGAGCCCCGCGCGCAGCCGCGCGCCTTGCAAGGCGCAATTGGCGACCAGCCCGTCTTCTTCGATGATCCGCAGACATTCGAGGCTGACCGCGGTCGCCACCGGGTGCCCGCCAGCCGTAAAGCCGTGCCCCAGCGTGCCGATCCGCGCGCTTTCGTCCATCACCGGCCCCAGCACGCGCTCGTTGGCGATCAGCGCGGCGATCGGCATGTACGATGCGGAAAGCTGCTTCGACACGATCAGGATATCGGGCTTGATGCCATAAGTCTCGCAGGCAAACATGTTGCCGGTGCGGCCAAAGCCGTTGATCACTTCATCGGCCACAAACAGGATGTCGTATTTCGCCAGCACCGCCTGGACTTTGTCCCAGTAGGTCGCAGGCGGAACGACCACGCCGCCCGCGCCCATCACCGGCTCGGCCCAGAACGCGGCGATCGTATCGGGGCCCTCCGCCTGGATCAGCGCATCGAGTTCTTCGGCGCGGCGCGTGGCAAATTGCTCTTCGCTTTCGCCGGGCAGGCCTTCGCGCCAGTAGTGCGGGCTGCCGGTGTGGAGCACGCCTTCGATCGGCAAATCGAACGACCGGTGGTTGTTGGGCAAGCCGGTCAGGCTGGCCGATGCCAGCGTGACCCCGTGATAGGCGCGCTGGCGCGAAATCAGCTTTTTCTTTTCGGGCTTGCCCAGCGCGTTCGAGCGATACCACACCAGCTTGATCGCGGTGTCGTTGGCCTCGGAGCCCGAATTGGTGAAAAATGCCTTGCTCATCCCGCCCGGCGTCAGGTGCGACGACATAGTCACCAGCTT
>CAITOD010000262.1 GCA_903893935.1 uncultured Sphingomonadales bacterium | reverse complement strand
TGCAGAACAAAGTGCTCGAAGCGATGGCGATGGCAAGGCCCGTGGTGTTGACCAGCGCCGCTGCCACCGGCATTGCCGGTGAGCCCGGGGTGCATTTCGCGATTGCTGATGATGCGCAGGCGCTTGTCGACCAGTGCCTCGCGCTGATCGATGATCGCGCCAGAGCCTTGGCGATGGGGCAGGCGGCGCGCGCGTTCGTGCTGGCGCATGCGGGGTGGGACGACGTGCTTGCGCCGCTGTCCGCAATCATGGGATGGGCTGCATGACTGCCGAAGCCGCCGTGTCCGGTCAGCCCGCGCACCCGCTGCCCGCAGCGTGGCGCGCGCCTTTGGTGCATGCGGCGCTGGCGTGGCTTGTGCTGTTGCTGTTGTTCCTGCCCGACTGGCGCGCGATGGCCGGGCAATGGTGGGACAGTTCGACCTATAACCATATCCTGCTGGTGCCGCCGATCATTGGCTGGCTGGTGGCGCAGCGACGCGATGCGGTGCTGCAGCTGACACCTTCGGGTTGGTGGCCCGCGCTGATCGTGTTTGCGGGCGCCGGTTTCCTGTGGTTGCTTGGCGATTTTGCCGGGCTGGCGATTGTCCGGCAGTTTGCCGTGGTGGTCATGGCGCAAGCGTCGTTTGCCGCGGTGATGGGCCCCGAAGTGGTCGCCGGGCTGCTGTTTCCGCTGTTTTACATGCTGTTTCTGGTGCCCTTCGGCGATGAGATGATCCCCGCGCTGCAAACGCTGACTGCGCGGCTGACGATGGTGTTCCTCGGCCTCGTGCACACCCCGGCGACGATCAACGGCGTGTTCATCACCACGCCGGCGGGCTATTTCAAAGTGGCCGAGGCGTGTTCGGGGATCAAGTTCCTGATCGCGATGATCGCCTATGGCGCGCTTGTCGCCAATGTCTGCTTTTTGCGCTGGTCGCGGCGGATCGGCTTCATGGTGCTGTCGGTGGTGGTGCCGATCGTCGCCAATGGCCTGCGCGCGTTCGGTACGATCTGGATCGCCGGTCGGGTCGGCATCAGCTTTGCCAGCAGCTTTGACCATGTGTTCTACGGCTGGGTGTTCTTTGCCGTGGTCATGGCGCTGTGCGTGGCGGCGGGCTGGCGGTTTTTCGACCGCGCGGTCGATGCACCGATGATCGATCCGGCCGCGATCGCTGCCTCGCCCATTGTGCGCACATTGGCGGCACGGCGCATGTCTGCGCGCGTCGCCATGCCGCTCATGCTGGTGATTGCGCTGGTGTTCGTAAGCTGGGGGGGAATTGCTCCGACGCTCGCCGCCAGGCTGCAACCGGGTGTGCGGCTGCCCGCGACCAAAGGGTGGGAGGCCATTCCGGATGACGACGGCGTGGCCTGGACGCCGCTCCACGGCGGTGCCGACCGGCATTTCCGCATGCGCTTCCGCAACCCGCGCGGCGATACGGTCGATGTCTCGTTCGCGCTCTATGCCAACCAGGGCGAGGGGCGCGAAGCCGGCGGCTACGGGCAGGGCGCACAGCCGCTTGGTTCGCGCTGGTCGTGGGAAAGCCCCGGCCCCGCGGTGGGCGTGGCGCGAAGCGACGTGATCCAGGCGCCGGGCACCGGGCCGCTGCCCGAACGCCGGCTGTGCCTCACCTGGTATCGCAGCGGCACTTTGCTCACCGGCAGCAATCTGGCGCTGCGGTTGCATGTCATGGCCGATCATCTCGTGCTGCGGCGACAGGCGACGGCGGTGCTGATCCTGTCGGCCTCGGACCGGTTCAACCGCGATCCGCAAGCCGCGCTGGCGGCGTTCCTTGCCAGTTTCGGTCCGGTCGATCGCTGGATCGATACAATGGCAGCGGGGCAGCCCTAGGCCCATGTGCGGCATCGCCGGGATCTTTGACACGCGCGGATTTGGCCCCGTCGATCCAGCGCGGATCGCGGCGATGCTGGCGGCGGCACCGCACCGCGGCCCCGACGGGCGCGGCACCTGGACCGCGCCCGGCGTCGGTCTCGGGCATTTGCGGCTGGCGATCATCGATCTGGCCGGTTCGCCGCAGCCGATGGCATCGAGCGACGGCGCGGTCATG
>CAITOD010000261.1 GCA_903893935.1 uncultured Sphingomonadales bacterium | reverse complement strand
GACCCCAAGGCGCCGATGCTGACCGATTTCATCGACCCCAAAAAGGTGACCTACCTGCCCAACACCGCCGGGTGTTTCACCGCCGAAGACGCGATCCGCACGCTGCGGCTCGCGCGCGAGGCGGGCGGTTGGGACCTGGTCAAGCTCGAAGTGCTGGGCGAAGCGCGTACGCTCTATCCCAACATGGTCGAAACGCTGCGCGCGACCGAAGTGCTGGCCAAAGAGGGCTTTCTGCCGATGGTTTACAGCACCGACGATCCGATCGCGGCCAAACAGCTCGAAAATGCGGGCGCAGTGGCAATCATGCCGCTCGGCGCGCCGATCGGATCGGGGCTCGGCATCCAGAACCGCGTGACCATCCGCCTGATTGTCGAAGGCGCCAGCGTGCCTGTGCTGGTCGATGCCGGGGTGGGCACTGCGAGCGATGCGGCGGTGGCGATGGAACTGGGCTGCGACGGCGTGCTGATGAACACCGCGATCGCCGAAGCCAAAGACCCGATCCGCATGGCGCGCGCGATGAAACTGGCCGTCGAAGCCGGCCGAGACGCCTATCTCGCCGGCCGCATGGCGACACGCAAATACGCCGACCCGTCAAGCCCGCTGGCGGGACTGATCTGACCCGGGCGGACTTGCGCACAAAAATCCGTTCGTGCTTCGACAGGCTCAGCACGAACGGGGCTTTGGACCTGGTAACCCGGCACGAATGGGGGTTTTGGGCCTGATAATGCAGCACGAACGGGGGGTGGACCTGGTAATCCGGCACGAACGGATGCGGGGTTTGATTACCCCGCAATCCCTGCCGCTGCCAGCACCGCCAAAGTCAGGATATCGGGGGCCAGTGCGGTCATCGGCGCGATCTGGACCGGCTTTTCCATGCCGATCAGCATCGGGCCGATCACCGCGTTGCCGCCCAGTTCGCGCAGCAGCTTGGCCGAGATATTGGCCGATTGCAGCCCGGGCATGATCAGCACGTTGGCGCGGCCCGACAGGCGGCAGAACGGGTAATTGGCCATGACTTTGGGGTTGAGCGCGACATCGGGCGACATTTCGCCTTCGTATTCGAACCCGGGCTGGCGTTCGTCGAGGATCGCCACCGCTTCGCGGATCGAATCGATCCAGCGGCCATAAGGGTTGCCGAATGTCGAAAACGACAGGAAGGCGACGCGCGGCTCGTGGCCCATGCGGCGCGCGACTGCGGCGGTTTCGATCGCGATCTGCGCGAGGTCTTCGGACCGGGGGCGTTCGTTGACCGTGGTATCGGCGAGGAACACCGTGTCGTTCTTGCCCACCATCAGGTGGATGCCGAACGGGATGTGGCCCGGCTTGGGATCGAGCACGCGGCGCACTTCGGTCAGCGTTTGCGCAAACGTGCGCGTCATGCCCGAAATCAGCGCTTCACCGTGGCCCAGCGCAACCAGCAGCGATGCAAACACGTTGCGATCCTGGTTGACCATCCGCCGGATGTCGCGTTCGAGGAAGCCCCGGCGTTGCAGGCGCGGATAGAGATAGGCGATCATCTCGGGCACCAGCGGTGAAATCGCCGAATTGTGGAT
>CAITOD010000260.1 GCA_903893935.1 uncultured Sphingomonadales bacterium | reverse complement strand
TTTCATTCAAAACATCCATCATTTCCGCGACGAATATGTCCATTCCAGCGCAGCACCGAGCGATCATGTTGTCATCTTTGACGAGGCACAACGCGCCTGGAACCAGCGCAAGGCGACGGCCTTCATGCGCCAGAAACGGGGTCTTGCCGATTTCGACCTGTCCGAACCGGAATTCCTTTTGGGAGTCATGGATCGCCACGCCGAATGGTGCACAATCATCTGCCTGGTTGGTGGCGGGCAGGAAATCAACGACGGCGAAGCCGGATTGAGCGAATGGATGGCGGCCCTGCAAAAGCGCCTTCCGCACTGGCGCGTTTACACTTCAGATCGCATCGAACATGCCGATTACGACCTCAATCAAGAAGCCCGCGCATTTCTCGCCGAGCCGCGCGTCGCGCTGAGCCCGGATTTGCATTTGGGCGTGTCGATGCGTTCGTTTCGCGCCGAAACTCTGTCCAACTTCATTGCCCACGTGGTCGATGGCGACGCCGAGGCCGCGCGGGCCGCTTCGGCCGGGCTCGAACACTATCCCATCGTGCTGACGCGCGATCTTGATCAGGCACGCGCGTGGCTCAAGGCCAAGGCGCGCGGATCGGAGCGTTATGGGCTGGTTGCCTCGTCGGGCGCTTTGCGGCTGAAGGCAGACGGGCTGAACGTCAAAGCCGCAATCGAACCAGCCAACTGGTTCTTGAACGGTCGCGACGATGTACGTTCGTCCTTCTATCTGGAAGATGTCGCCAGCGAATTCGACGTGCAAGGCCTGGAACTGGACTGGGCTGGCGTCTGCTGGGACGCCGACTTGCGCCACGATGGCGCCGGCTGGCGACCTTACAAATTCAAAGGCACGCGTTGGCAGTCAGTCAACGACCGCTTTTTGCGGCTCTATCTCAAAAATGCCTACCGGGTGGTACTCACCCGCGCGCGCCAGGGCATGGTTATCTTTGTGCCGCGCGGCGATGACAGCGACCCGACCCGATGCCGGAGTTTCTACGACGGAATTTTCGACTTTCTCCAGCGCTGCGGGATCACCAGCTTGGATACTGCCGACGGTTGAGCGCTTAAATCAGATACAGGCCTGGCGAACCAAAATAGTCGCGCTCAACGTTACGACAGATCATTTTATGATCGTCAACAACACGGACTTTGTGCGGACGGGACCACCCCAGTTACAGCAGACATGATTGCGGTTATCTGGCTCGGCGCTGTGCGCAATGCTCGATACGATCGCGCCTGCCATGCCATTTGCGACCAGGTGCTCGGCCAGCGTCCATGTAGACCGCAGGGATAACCATCGGCATTGCGCTGGCGGGTCGCGCTCCCCCCTCAGCCACATCGGTCACCAAGATCGTTTGCCATTTTTGGCATGAACGCCGTCGGAGGATCGCCGGACAGACCGGATCGCCTCTTTAAGGACAGGCGGACAAACTACCCTGTCCCGACAGCATTGCCACTCCGGCGCGTGATCCTGAACCAATGTCAGGGATTATGCCGGAATGGCGTGGTGCAACCAATAGCGCATCAAAGCGTAAGTCGCCAAGCCGCTATGAATACGGGGGCGAACCGGTCGTCAACTGATGGCCTGACCGCATCCGTTCTGGAAAATCCGTATGCGATTATTATACCACAGTTTATCCCTCGATTTCACCCGTCACATTTCGCCACGCTCTTGCGAGGCATGCTTCCGCAATCGTCAAGCGGCCAGGTCGACGGTTGGCGCATCCGTCCCGGTCAACAGGCCAGGCACGCTCTGGCGCAGCAGGTCGATCAGCAGCGCATGGCGGCGCGTCGGCAGCCAGTTGGCGCGCATCGTAACGCCGATCATTGGCCGTTCGTCGAGCGGTCCGAACGGAACGACGCCGAGCCCGCGCCCTTCAAAGCGCAACTCATATGATGTCATCAGGGTGAGCCGGTCGCTCGCCAGCAGCATTTGCCGGATCACCGGAACCGCCGATGTCGCGATCGGCGCGCGCGGCTGGGGGCCATCGGCAAAGATCCGTTCAAAGCAGGCGCGGCGGCGCGATCCCGGGCCGCCCACCAGCCAGTCGCATGCGGCCAGATCGGCGCGCGTGACGCGGCCGGCGCGGACCAGCGGATGGCCTTCGCGCGCCACAACCGAAAACGGCGTGCGCGCGAGCGAAACGCTTTCAAGGTCCGCCTCGGCTTCGGGCGGGACCAGCCCGACAATGAAATCGACATCGCCGGTGCGCAGGGTGCGGATCATTTCCATCGCGCTTTCGTTGCGGATCACCACCTCGACCCGCGGCTCGCGCGCGAGAAACTGGTCGAGCACCGAGGCGAGCAGGTAATTGCCGCCCAATGGCATTGCGCCGATCACCAGTCGCGCGGGCCCCGCACTATCGCCTTCGCGCAATTCACGCACGCCCCAATCGATTTCCTGCAGGCACAGCTTCAGCCGCCGCCCCAGTTCGATCGCTTCGGGCAGCGCGATCAGCCCGGACGCCGTGCGATAGAACAGTGGCTTGCGCAGATTGAGCTCAAGGTCGCGGACCCCTCGCTGCAACGTGGCGGTCGATAGACCGAGCTGATCAGCCGCGGCGGTAAACGAGCCTGCCTCGACAATTGCGATCAGCGCCCGGACTTGCGACCGCAACAGCCGTGCAGCAACCGAGCGCGGCTCCGCATCGACGCCGAACTGACGCAGGGCTTCTTCGAACTGTACCGAAAAGCGTGCGACGCGGGCATGGAAGATTTCGCCCGCAGCGTTGAGATAGCTGCCCGAGGCATGGCGCTTGACCAGCGGGGTGCCAATGATTTTTTCCAGCTTGGCGAGCGATTGGGTCACCGCCGGCTGCGACAGGTTGCAGTCATCGCTGGCACGCCGAACGCTTTTGAGCCGACCGATGCTCTCAAACAGTTTCAAGTGCTTGAAGCTGATTGCATCAATCGGCATTTCGCCAGAAAGATCAGTCATTTGCCTCATCCTCTCGATCCTCTTCCGGTGGCTTTCTTATCACATCGCGCAAAAAAGGGTAATCACAGGCATGG